>JADIMN010000125.1 GCA_017694735.1 Candidatus Alectryobacillus merdavium | reverse complement strand
TTACTGCAAACTATACTAACGAAAGAGACTTCGATAGATATCTCTTAAAAGTAAATACTGATAGTAGTGAAGTAAGTCCTGATGATTTACTTAATAATAATGATGTTACAGTTTCTGGAAATAACGTTCTTACTTTTGCTGGAAATAGTGTTGAATGTAGCTTAGATGTTGTTGGTAATTCTCTTGTTT
This sequence comes from Candidatus Alectryobacillus merdavium, assembly GCA_017694735.1. GTDB lineage: Bacteria > Bacillota_I > Bacilli_A > RFN20 > CAG-826 > Alectryobacillus > Alectryobacillus merdavium. The sequence goes on along the minus strand of JADIMN010000125.1, from coordinate 3,817 downwards.
ATGGCGATACTCCAGAAGTTATTTTTGATGCATCTCATATTCATAGATTTTATTTCTATGATCAACCTTGGTGGCAAACTGCTATGGCTGGGTCATCAATTTATTGCTTTAATTCTGCAAACGGAGAGTATAATGCTGCTTTTCCAGGTGTTCCTATGACACATGTTGAATATAATTCTGAGACACAACAAAATCTTTGGTATTATGATTTTGATGCAAGTTTATATGATACATTTATTATTGTAAGAACTGATCCTAATACAGGAAACGCATGGAATCAAACTGATGATATTCCTTACGATCCAAATATGACTTGTTTTACACTTACAGAAAAAGAGTGGATTTGTGATATTCGTCAATCAGTTTATACACCTGACGTATGTGCTGGATATGAATATTTATATTTTGTAGATATGCCATGGTGGAACGAAGGCACAACATATGAAACTTATTTATATGCTGAAAATACTGAAACTCTAGTAAATAATGATGCAGATGGTTTAGGTGTTAAAATGAATGTCGCTGATGTTGTTGATGGAAGAAATGTATTATATGCAAACTTTGATACTGCAGTTTATAATAGCTTTACATTTGTTAGATATAACACCGAAACAGGTGAAACATTAAAAACATCTAGTAATACTTTAGTTGATGGAAATAATGTCTTTGCATTATACAAAGAAAATTCAACTGATTTATTCTCTTATAGTTATTAAAAACATTACATAAAAAGGAGCTCTTGCTCCTTTTTATTTTGTCTAAATTTTAAAAGGAGTTAACAATGAAACTAAGTGATTATATTAATTATGATAAAAATGAGAAACCTTTAGAAAATATTAAGGAAACGTGTGGTTTTTTAAATATATTTAAAAGTATTGGAGTAATTGGAGATAGTTTATCAAGTGGTACTATTGAAAAATATGTAGATGAAAAACAAGTAGATATTAAAGATAAATATGAATATTCATGGCCAAGTATTTTACATAATTTAACTAATATTACTTTTTATAATTATTCAAGAGGCGGAATGAGAGCAAAAGATCACATTTTAGAGAACAAAAAATGGGAAAAATGTGATGCTTATATTATTTTTCTTGGTAATAATGATTTATTCAATGAAGATATTAAATATGAATGTGGTTCTATAGAAGATATAAATCATGATGATTCTAAATTGAATAAAGATACATATTTTGGATATATGGATAAAATAATTAAAAAAATAAAAAATATTAATGAAATGGCATATATTTTTATTGTTCCAGTACAATATGAAAATGATATTAATAAGAATGAATTAGTATTTTATGTTGCAAAAGAATTATAGAAATTTGAAAAAATATACTCAAAATTATTTATTTTAGATATTGTTAATAATGGAATTGCTTTTGATAGAGAATTTAAAGATAAGTATTGTGTTGGATTTCACCCTAATCCAATGGGCTATTATTTAATTGCTTTAATGTTTGGAAATTATATTGATTATATTATTAGACATAATATTAATTTATTTATAGAATCCGGTTATTTAAAACTTTAATCTTATAAGGATAGTTGGTTATTAGTTATAAATGTTACTTTATTAGTAGCATTATTTTTAATGGTGTGATAAAATATAAACACTGCGGGGTGGAGTAGTCCGGTAGCTCGTCGGGCCCATAACCCGGAGATCGCAAGTTCAAATCTTGCCCCCGCGACCATCTTATAACTAACATTTTGATACAAAGTAAGTGTCTCAAAATGAACGATATTTGCTCGAGAAATCGGGCATTTTTCATTTTGTGCGTTTTGCTAGTATAAAAAAATTGGTTCGAACTTATGATTTTGAGGATTTTAGTTCTACTAGAAAAATGAAAGCCTACTAGATAAATGTTTAGCTACTAGAAAAACGACACCCCTACTAGCAAAACGAAACCCCCGTTAAATTGTTAATTTAACCGAAATAAATGCCTTTTGAAGTTCTAAAGACTTTGAGAGGTGTTTATAAATGATTAAAGTTATAGAACTTTTTGCAGGAATAGGAAGCCAAAGAGAAGCATTAAAAAGGGCTAATATAGAACACGAAATAGTTGCTATTAGTGAAAATGATAAATATGCAAATAAAGCTTATGAATTGCTCCATGGTAAGACTAATAATTTAGGTGACATTAAAAATATAGAAAGATTACCTAAAGCTGATTTATGGACTTATTCATTTCCTTGCACTGATATTAGTTTAGCAGGGAAAATGAAAGGATTTGATATAGGAAGCGGTACACATTCATCGCTTTTATGGGAAGTACAAAGATTACTTGAAGTGAGCAAGAAAAACGAGGAACTTCCTAAATATTTATTGATGGAAAACGTGAAGAATATAATCTCAAAGAATTTTATGTCACTATTTCAGGTTTGGTTAGATTATTTGGAAAACTTAGGATACAAGAATTTTTATAAGATTTTGAATGCGAAAGATTATGGTATTCCTCAAAATCGTGAGCGTTGTTTTATGATTTCTATAAGAGATAAAAATGCTCGCTATGAATTTCCAAAACCTATTCCTTTAACAAAAAAGCTTGCAGATTTATTAGAAAAAAATGTTGACGAGAAATATTTTCTAAGTGAAAAACTTTTAACTTGCTTTACTGATATGAAAGATAGGCATGGTTTAATTAGAGGTTTAAGGTTTAAACCAAAGTATATGTCATCAGCTGATTATGCATTTACTATTACAACTCATGCTGGATATAGACCAACTGATAACTACATTATTATTCCTCAAGATACAAAAGAAGGATACGCTTTAGCTGAAGTAGGCGATGGCGTTTATACAAATAGGTGTCCATCAAAAAGAGGAGTAGTTCAAAAATCTATGATACCTACTCTTAAAACATCGGTTAGTGATATTGGTGTGGTTGATAACGATAAAGATGAACTAATTTCAATTAGAAGACTTACTCCTAGAGAGTGTTGGCGACTTATGGGTTGGTATGATGATCAAATAGATAAAGTAATCAATGAGTTTAGTAACACGCAACTTTATAAGATGGCTGGTAACGGAATAGTAGTAGATGTATTGATAAAACTATTGTTGGTGAAATGAAAACGATTTAAATTAATATAATAACTCTTATACTCTATTTTTGAAAGCACTTTTGTGATAGAATTTTAAAGTCAAATCTCTTTTTGAGAAATTTTAAGGTAGGTGTTTTTATGAAAAAAAGAGAAATTGTTCTTAATGATGGCACAAAAGTAGTAGGTGATGAGTTTGATGAAAATGATTTTCAATTATTAAAAGTTATTTTTAAAAAATGGCAAGATATAAACCATGATTTAAAAAAGCTAGGTGGAAGAAATTTGAATGTTCCGGATGTTTTTAGTGAAGCTTTGTTTTGTATTTTCTTTAATTCAATTAGAACTAATGGAACTGCTTATTCTTATGACTGTGTTCGATTAGATAATCATGCAGGAGTGCAAGTTAAATCAGCTTCAATTAAAAATGATTGTACTTCATTCGGACCAACTTCGACTTGGGATGAACTTTATTTTGTAGATTTTGCCCCTAGTGGTCATGTAGATGGAAGAGTTGATTTTTATAGAATCGATATTGATTTTTCAAAATTAGTTTTAAATAAGGAAAAAAATGAGACTTTTGTAGACCAACAAAAACAAGGTCGTCGTCCTAGGTTTTCAATTAAAAAAGCAATTATTGAACCTTATAAATTAGAACCTTGTTTGAAGATTAATTTATTGGAGAATGAAAATGAATAGCGAAATAAAAATAAAAAAAGAAGATATTTTAAAGCGCCTTTATTTCATTATTAATCTCATACAATTGCAA
>JADIMN010000124.1 GCA_017694735.1 Candidatus Alectryobacillus merdavium | reverse complement strand
ATGTCAATTGTTTTTCCTGCCATATCCTTTACCTGTTATTCCCATGGCAAAGGTATGTGATTCGACAAATGTGTGGCCGACTATACTCCGGAAAAGATTGACATACAGCCTGTCGGATTTTGACAATGGCCGACTATACTCCGGAATGGATGTGTCTGAAATGCCGTCTTCTGGCAGAAATTGAATGGTGGCCGACAATGCTCCGGAAAATGAGAGCCCGGCCGCTGCTTTTTTGCATTTTTTGCTCATTTTTTACCTATTTTTTATAGGTGAGCGAGCATCTTTTGACCTTTTTTAGGCTGGAATTACTGGCCGACCTTGCTCCGGAATACCTACCTAGTCGGACCCAATAGTAATATTCTCTGTCAAATCAATACGGTGTTAACCGGTTGCTTACATTCAATGTGTAAAGGCCGAACAACAAACCATTCTAAGCAATGAGCAAGGCCCCCAAAAAAATATGTGAGTGAATCAATTCATTGTTTATCCATGCGTATTCATTAAAGAATCATGGCCCACATACATAGCATATTATGCGTGGAACAGATTTGAAAGAATCTCAACTATTGACAATTAACAAAGAATATTATTCTGCATGGGCAAGAGTGTGCAGGATTTTAACAAGGTTGAAAAGGATGGTGTTATTTCTTTAACTCTTAAACCATAATTGTTATTATCATTATTTTAATGATTTGATCACTAAATCTAAATCTTTTAATACTAATAATATATTTTCCACGTTGCTTTTTATGTCGTTATGATTAGGCACTATATTCACTGAGGCTCCAGTATGTGCAAATTGTCCTCGCGTTATGCCAAAACTATTTAATGTATTAAGCCATGTCGCATCCAGGTCATTTTCATTAATTCCTATTGGCAATAGCAATGCTTTAATATTTTGTTCTTTAATTCCATTATTATTTTTAATAGTTTCACAAAAGATACCAACTATTTTTCTTAACTTTAATTCTAATGTTTTTTCATCTTTAACTTTTTGCGTATGCTCTATAAAACAACTTAGAGACAGTAGAATATGAGAATTATATTTGTGATTATTTCGCCACTTAGATAATGCGTATTGTGCTTTTATTTGGCATATTGTCTCAAAATATGATTCTATTTCTGCATGAACTAATAATGAATATGCACGTATATCGTCCTCTTCCTTTTTAGTATATCTACCAAGAGGATTATATTTTGTAGGTAAATAACTTTTGTCTAATTTACTTATTCGCCTACATAAATTATTGTATTGAGAACTATTGCGCACCATTAGAAATAATAGGTAAAATAATATCTATCCCAAGGATATCTTTTAGTTTTTCGCCCCATTTTGTAAATCGATATGAAGTTTGATCAATATTTTTCGTAGAAGTCTCAAATGATGTGACAAATGAGATATCTTGCTTTGATAACTGGGTAAAACCGTCAAAAACCTGATCCTTTTTTTGTAATGCCGTTTTTCTAATTTGTTCTTCAGAAAAATAGTAAACCATTATATCAAAAACAGCTCGATTAAATCGTCTATCAAAAGAATGTGATTTATATTTTTTAAATGCATTCTCACGAAAAATTTGATTAACAGCATCTATACTTTTGTCCATACTATCGGCAGCATACTTAAATTCATCTATATTATTTGGAAATTGTTGATTAAGTAAGTTTACAGATTCATCTAAAAACAGCTTTAAATTACCCTTATAATCGTTAATAAAGTATTTGAAAGAGAAGAATCTGACCATTAATTCGATATCTCTCATTCTATAATCAGCTTTTGTTATTCGTAAAATATCACGCAAATATTTGTCCTGACTAGAGTATTCATCACAGAAATTCAAAAATTCACCAGGATGTAATGCTTGTCTAAGTTCTTGTGTTGATAGAGGTAGACTTCCAGTATTTAATCTTAGGAATACAGTATATAAAAATTCTTCATTAGGCCAATTGCGAATAATAATAGTTCTTATTGGTTGATTTTCAACTTGGCATACAAGGTCACTTATATGTGGATTACTTTTTATCTCATCATATGTATTATTATTCAGATTTTTTAATACAGATAAACCTTTTAATCGAAGTGGTTTAAAAGTATCGTCATCTTTATTGGCAAAAAATCTACGCAATGATATTAATCGTTGTTTTCCGTCAATTACAATATATGGATCATTTTTGGTTTTTCCTTCTGCTAATATTATTTGAGGTATGGGAAAGCCGCAAATTAACGATTCAATAAATGTGCTTTTTCTTTTATCATCCCATGCTTCTCGCCTTTGAAATTTAGGATTTAAATCTATTTTACCTTTTTCTATTTGACTGACAATGGTTTCTGCTGTCCAATCTGTTCCCCATAGTACAGCACTCTGTAATTGTTCTAATTTTAACGAAAGATCTTCTAAACCTTCTTGATTTTGGTAATCTTCACTAAAAAAATCTAATTGCTCATCCATATTACAATTCACTGTATAATTTTAATTGTACAAAAGTAGATAAAATCCTTGAGATTATATAGGGCCTGTCGTAAAATGTTGATATTTTTCTAGCGAACTGATTGTCAATATGATAGAGATTTAGTATCTTTGAAATATAAACAAAAATTCCTCCAACAGGCCGTAGGAAGCTGAATTTGGAGGAATTGCAAAAAAACTTGCGATGTCAAAAATACAAAATTTTGCTGAGATAACACCAAATATTCCATTCACGG
>JADIMN010000123.1 GCA_017694735.1 Candidatus Alectryobacillus merdavium | reverse complement strand
GATAGTTCAGATAATACTAGTATTAGTATTGATGTACCTCCAACACCAGAAGATTTTTCTTACTATCAAAATACTCATTTTGATACATCAACAAAAATTCAATTAATTGATCAAGAACTTGGAAGCAACGATAGACTTTATACTGCTCAAGCAATTCAAGGTTTATTTGCCAGAAAATCAGTTAAATATTATGTTGATTCAACTTATGTTACAAATGGTACAAATACCGATTTATATTATTTAGAACAAGCCAGCGAAAAATATGATTTTGAATATGAATCAGTAACCTTAACTAAAGCTGTTCAAGACTATGTAGATTCTTGGGATGAAATGATTGCTGATAATACTTGGGGAAGTCAAATTCCACTTGAATCTTATAATAGCATCGTCGGTGTAACTGCTTATACTGAAACAAGTGGTGAAGGATATTCTACTCCTGGTTATATTGTTTATAGACCTGGAACATTTAGTGTAAATACTGCTGCTACATTAGCTGGTATTACTGGTTTTATTCCAGTTAGTATGAATGATGTAGAATTTTATCAAAATTTAGGATTAGTAGAAAAATTTAATCTTGATAATGTCGCATTATCATATAGATGGTTATTTAATACTATCTTTGCATCCGGTGAATTAAGTACAGAAGGTTTAATCCATCAAAATTATAATGATGGTACTGGTTATACAAATAAATATTTAAAAGACTATGGTATTTGTAATAAATTCTTCCATATTTATTATGATGATACTACCGCAGTTTCTAATTCATTTAAGAAAACTCTTCACGGATTCTTAGATGATAATAGTCCAATATTTGGTTATGCATTTAGTGAAGATAGCGATGTTGCTTTCTTCTCTCAATACGGACAATTCTTAGTTCCAACTGATTATACATGTAATTTAACATTCCATGCAGCAGATATATTTGCTGGTCAAAAATTTACTCAACCAAATAGTGATGTTAATCTTCCTGCAGAAGAAGGAAAACATTATGTAGCTTTTGTTGTTAGTGATGGTGATAATGCTACTTATTGGCAAAATACTGCAGGATTTGCAACAAATTATATGAATGCAACTGGTAGAGAAGATGATACTTTCCCAGTTACTTGGTCAATAACTCCATCTTTAGTTGATTTAATGCCAGTAGTTATGGAGAGTGTTTATGGAGAATTAAGTAATGGTTATGATTACTTCTGTGCTCCTGTTTCTGGGCAAGGTTATATTAATGCTGGTGATTTTGCTGCTCAAAATAATGGTGAATATTTTGCTGATTTTTGTTCAAAACTTGATGTTTATATGGAAAAAGCAAATCTTAGAACTGTAACTGTTATTGGTGGTAATTCACAAGGTAATTTACATAATGTATTACAAGGATATGCTAGTGCTGATAATGTTATCGGTGGTATTGTTTATGATGGTAATAAATACTTTGGTAATGTTAGAGGTGGTGTTGAATGGGTTAATGGTAAACCATTTGTTGGTCCAAGAGATTCATTATGGGAGACAACACCTGCATATATTGCAGCTAGATTAAATACATATGAAACAGATATTCATAGTGTAGATGGTTATTCTATTATTAATGTCCACCCATGGAGCCATAGCTATGAAGATATTAGAACTATTGTCAACATGTTAAATGATAATATTGAAGTTTGTAGTGTTGATAGAATTATGAAAATGATGAGCGATAATATCGATCACGAAGAAAATACAACTTCATTTGATGTTCCAGAGAAAAATGGTGTCTCAATTAGTGAAGATTATTTAAGAGAAAATCCATCACTTATCCCAGTAGATCCATTATTTAATGACTTCTTATTATGGGAAGAAGATTGGAGTGGAAGTGGAGTTAGTTATAACTCAGATGATCCAGCATGTAGTAATGTTGGTGCTATGTATAAAGGAAATATTACAATAGCAAAAGGAACAACGGCTACTAAAGAATCATTTACTCTTCCAAATATTGATAATTATTGGATTTCATTTAATGCTAGAGCAGATGCTTTAGATCCAAGTCAAGTTGCTAATATTAAAGTAAATGTAACAATTGGAAATGAGACAAAGACAGTAGTTGAACAAGCTACATTAAAAGGCGTTACTGGAACTGGTACTCAACATGTTACTGGGGATGGATGGCAATGCTTTGGATTCCCAATTTCACAATACTTTGAAGATTATAAAAATAAATCTTGTCAAATTAGTATTGAAGTCTTAGCAAATAGTGATGTTGGCATTAGATTAGACCAAGTTACTGTAACAGAGAGAAGTATTGATCCTTCAATTGATTTAAGTGGGGTTGATATTTATAACAATACATTTGATCAAACAACTGAAGACTGGATGCTTGGTGAACAATACGCTACTAGTCAATACTATTGGTGGGGAACAACTGATAGAGAAGACTTTGAACAAACTGGTACAATTCAAATTGACTGTTCCGATGGTGGTGGTGATGAAAAGCGTAATGGAAATACCAACATGTGGATGGCAAAATACTATACTTTACCAGATAGCGACAATATTACTTTAAATTATAAAGTTAATAGTGATAATCAAACTGGTGCTAAGTTAAAAGTTTCACTTTATGCAAATGGAAAATACTATGTATTATTTGATTGGAATGTCGCAAGAAATGAATTAAGTAATACAACTAATAGCGTAAACTTACAAGAATTAGACTCAACTGTAGATTGGGCTAATACAAAAGTTACTGTCTTCTTTGAAGCAAGAGATGGTGGAAATAATAACGGTGTCGGAGAAGCTTGTTCTCTTGATTACTTCGAGACTGTTGCTGCTTAATTATTAAAATTTAAGGCTAGATAACCCAAAAGGTTATTTAGCCTTACATCTATATTAAATAAAGAGGGTTATACAATGAAAAAATTAAAAAGATTATCTATATTATCAATTGCTTTAATGTCAACTTTAATTGTTTCTTGTGGTGAAGATATATCTACTTCTTCAACAAACGATGATTTAACTAGTAGTGATACTGGCAGTGATAATAGTAATACTACAAGTGATGGAAGTTTTGGATATGAAGATGATTTTTCATATTATTTAGAAACAAAAATTAATTCTAATAAACAATTAAAAGTTTTTAAAAGTTTTGGATCAGATGCTTTAGATAAAAATAAATTAGTTATTGCAACCGCAATTCAAGGATTTTTTTCTAGAGAAAACGGCCAATATTATTTACAACATCAAGAAAATGATGAATGGGTTAATGATTTAAAAGATAATTATGGATTTAGTTTTGTTGATACGACCCTTGATGAAATGTTAAGTAACTTTAAAGAAAACTTTACTAGCAAATATGTCTTATATGATGCAACAGAAGGAGGATTAAATGTTGCAAGAAGTATTGCTGGAATTACCGATTTTATTCCAGTTGATGTTTCTTTAGAAAGTTATGTCCAATCTCAAGGTTTTACTCTTGGTATTGATGCAAGAGGAATGAGTGAAGAGGATTGTTTTGATGCTTATAAAGATCAATTTAATAACACTGCATTAATTCAACAAAATCCAAATACAACACAAGAATTTTTAACTGATTATGGAATTGCTGGTAAATTTTTCTTTTTCTGGCCAGATGGTGGTACAGATGATTTAGTATTTAGAAGTAAAGTTCATAATTGGGCTAAAAAAGATTCTCCTATTTTTGGATGGGTTCCAGTAGATGAGCCAACAGATATTAATATTTCTTCTCAAATGGGTCAATTTATGATTGCCAGTGACTGGTCTAGAAATATGTCTGTTTTTGCAGCTAAAAATAGTTATGGAGAATTAAGATTTAATAATCCAATTAAAGATGATAAAAGTATTAAAGCAGAACAAGGAAAACATTATGTAACAATAATGATGTCTGATGGAGATAATATTCAAACTTGGTACAATACTTTTCCAACTTCTGAATTATATCTAGGTGCTGAGAGAGGAGATTTTAAAATGGGTTGGAGCATTAACCCAAGTCTTTCAGATTTAGGTAGAAATATTATGAATTATGTCTATGATAATAGAGATGAAAATGATTTCTATGTTTGTAGTGTTTCTGGACATGGTTATATGAATCCAAGAGTTTATCCAGAAGAAGCTTTAGATAGTTTTACAAAAGGATTATCATCTTATCTTAGAAGAACAGATTTAAGTGTTGTTCAAATTCTTGATAGTGGTCCAGATAAAAATGTAATTGAAATGTATTCTCGTATTCCAGAATTAAATGGTGGCATTTATTGTTATGGTGATAAATATGCCGGAGGAAGAGGTAGTGTTTATTGGGCAAATGAAAAACCATTTGTTGCATTTAGAGAATCACTTTGGGATGCTGATACAAGCGTTATAGCTAATAGAATTAATTCTTATTCAACAGATATTACAAGTATTCAAGCTTATACTGCAATTAATTTACATCCATGGAGTATGGATTATAGCGATGTTGTTGATTTAGTTTCTAAATTAGACGAACATGTTGAAGTTGTAACAGCAGATGAATTTATTAGATTAATTACAGAGAACGTAGAACATAAAGATCAAATTATTGTTTAATAAAAAAATATATATATTAGTGCTTAATTTATTATGGAAGAAAATATATTAAATAGTGATAAAGAAATATTAACTTTAACATCTCCATTAAAAGAGACTATTTGGGGAAGTGATTTTTTTGATAAAAAATTACATCTTACAGATAATGACTCAATAGGTGAGATGTGGTCTTGTAGTGGTTATAATGGATTTTCTAGTATTGTTAAAGATGGATATTTTAAAGGTAAAAGCTTAAGTGAAGTTTATTGTGAAAATAAATATTTATTTAACAATATAAAAGATGATAATTTTCCATTATTAGTTAAAATAATTTCTACTAGTGATAAATTAAGTATACAAGTTCATCCAGATGATAATTATGCTCAAAAAGTAGAAAACTATCCAACTGGGAAAAGTGAATGTTGGCTAATTTTAGATAAAAGTGATGATAGTAGATTAATTCTTGGAAATAATGCTAAAAGTAAAAAAGAATTAGTCGATATGGTTAATAATGATCAATATGATAAATTAATTAATGAAATAAAAGTTAATGTAGGAGATTTATATAAGGTAAATCCTGGAACAATACACGGCATTGGAAAAGATTTATTAATATTAGAAATCCAACAATCATGTGATATTACTTATAGATTTTATGATTATAATAGATTAGATAAAAGTGGTCATAAAAGAGAATTACATGTTAAAAAAGCTTTAGATGTATGTAATATTGGTC
>JADIMN010000012.1 GCA_017694735.1 Candidatus Alectryobacillus merdavium | reverse complement strand
TTCACAAACTTATGAGATAATTTCTAGTGTCATAAAAAAAGATAGCTTATTATGGAATAATTTTAAAATTAAATATGAAAAAATGTTTGATAATTTGATTATTCAGTATAAGTCTCATGCAATTTTTTCTGATGTAGATAAGAATAATATAAATAAAATTATTTACTCTTGTTATCCATTGCATCCAGTATCAACATTTATATTGCCTAGATTATCTGAGAAAATAGCACAAAATGAACGAACCTTATTTACATTTCTTTCGTCAAATGGACTTTTTACTTTAACATCATTTTTAAATAGTTATAATGATGATATGTTTGATTTAATAACACCTGATATTATATTTGATTATTTTGAACCATTACTAAAAAAAGAGATATATTCTGAGTCAATTTATAAAATATATATTTTGACGAGTAGTATTTTAAATAAAATAGATGAAGTATCATTATTAGAACGCAAGATAATAAAAACAATATCTTTAATGTATATTCTAGAGAACTTTGAAAAACTTAAACCAACAAAAGATGAAGTAATAAATATTTTTTTAGTAAGTTATTCTCGAAAAGAAATAGAATTAGCTATAGATAATTTAATCGAAAAAGATTATGTTGTTTATTTAAAAAGAAGCAATAAATATTTACAATTAAAACAATCGTCTGGTATTAATATTAAGCAACAAATACAAGATAAAGTTGTTTTACAAACTAGTAAAAATTTAGTAAAAGATACATTAAACAAAATTAATTTTGACAAATATATGTATCCGTCTCGTTATAATGATGATAAAGAAATGACAAGATTCTTTTCATTTGAATTTATCAATTCTAATGAAGTAACAGATGATATAGATTGGAATATTAAAAGTGAGTTAATATCTGCTGATGGGATAATATATGCTATTGTATTTAATGATAATGATGATGTAAAGGAAATTGAAAAAAAAGTAATTAAGTCTAGTAAAAATGCACAACAGTGTATTTTTATATTATTAAAAAAATTTAATGATATATCTAGTGTAGTAAAAGAATTTAATGCAGTGTCTATTCTTAAAGATAGTGCTATATCTGATAGGGTTTTATTTGAAGAATATGATATTATTTATGAAGATTTAAAAGAAATTTTAATAAACTATATATTAGAATATACACATCCAGAAAGGTTAACTGCTAAGTATATTTATTTAGGTAGTGAACAAAAAATAAGTAGAAAAGCAGCTTTAACAGAGTTATTATCAAATATTTGTGATAAATTATTTTTTAAAACACCAGTGATAAATAATGAGTCTATTAATAAAAATGAGATAACATCTATAGCTAATAATAGTAGACATAAAATTATTTCTGCACTACTTCATAATGAGTTAGATGAAAATTTAGGGTTAACAGGAAATGGACAAGAAGTTTCTATTATGCGTAGCATATTACTTAGAACTAATGTTTTAATAAAAGAAGATAATGTTGTTAAAATCAATATGTGTCCTAAAGACGATAATATGGCTAGTTTATTAAAGGTTATTTCTGATTTTATATTATCAGCTAAGACTAATGGAAAAATTTCTTTTGATAATTTATATGAGCAATTAACATCATATAAAATGCATATTGGATTAAGAAAAGGAGTAATTCCTATTTTTTTATCAGCAGTTATTCATGAGTATAAACAATATTTGATTATTACAAATAAGAATGGGCAGGTTAATATAAGTGCTGATACCTTATTACAGATAAATGCTAAACCAGAAGACTTTTATTTACAATATATTGATTGGAATAAAGATAAAGAAATGTTTATAAAAGTTTTATCTAAAGCGTTTTCTTCTTTTGTTATGAAAGAAGAGGTAAATAATAATTCTTATGATTATTTAGTATCAGCAATAAAGAGATGGTATGTAAATCTTCCTAAATATTCAAGAGAAATACAGATATTGCCTACTGGTGAAAAGATAAATAAACAATATAGTTCATTTATTAAAATGTTAAAATATAATGTAGGCAGTTATGAGTTGTTATTTGAAAAATTACCACTAATATTAAGTTCTGATAATAAAATTGATGAAAAATTAGCAGATAAAGTTATTTATCTAAAAAATTATTATGATAATCTTTTAGAAGAATTAAAAGATGAATTGATTTATATAACAAAACAAAAATTTGTATCAAAAGATAAAGAAAAGTATCTTAAACAATTATCATTAACATCAGTTATAAAAGATTGGTGTCAAACGCTTAATCCTAAAATTTTTGAACAATTGTTTAAAAATGGAGCAGAAAGAGGTCTAAGATTATTTAAAGAAATAACAAATAATGAAAAATTATTTATCGATGAATTAGCTAAAGTAGCTACAGATTTAAGATTAGAAGATTGGGATTATAAAACTATTGTTCGTTTCAAAGAACAGCTAGATATTTATAAGATAACAGCTGAAGAATATTCATCAGTTGATACTGTTGAATCAGAAAGTAATAATATGGATATTAATTCATATCAGATAACATTTGTTGATGATAAAGGAAATAATATTACAAAGCGATTTGAAAGAATGGAGTATGGTTCTTTAGGTAGGTTATTGTATAATTCAATAATGGGAGAAATAGATTCAATGGGACAGTCTATTTCAGAACAAGAAAAAAGACAAATTTTAATAGAAGTTTTAAAAGAATTTTGTTAGGAGGCTTTATAAATGGCTTATTTTGACAATGCAGCTACAACATATCCAAAACCAGAATGTGTTTATAGCTTTATGGATAAATTTTATCGTAATTACGGTTTTAATGTTGGGAGAGGGCATTATACGTTATCTCAAAAAGCTAATAATTTAATTGTAGAAACTAGAAATAAATTAAAAGATTTATTGCATTGTCCTAATAAACAAGTAATATTTGAACCAACAGCAACGATTTCATTAAATTTAATAATACAAGGAATTATTTTAAATGGGGCTAAAAATATTTATATTAGTCCTTTTGAACATAATGCAGTAACTAGAACATTAAACTATTATGAAAAGAAAAAAGATATAAAGGTTCATGTTTTAGCAGTTTCAAAAGATCTGAACTATGATTTAATGCGTATAAGATATCAGTTTGATAAAAATACACCAGATTTTGTTATTGTTAGTCATGCGAGTAATTCTTTTGGTGTGATTGCACCAGTGGAAGAAATATTTAAGATAGCTAAAGAATATAATGCTATTACTTTAGTAGATATGGCTCAAACAGCTGGTTTAGTTGATTGTAATATAGGTTCTTCAGTATATGATTTTGCTGTATTTGCGGGACATAAGACTTTATATGGACCAACAGGTATATCTGGATTTGTTATGAATCCAGATATACAAATGCCAACTATTATTTTTGGTGGAACAGGTTTTGACTCTGCTAATCAATATATGCCAGATGATTTACCGGAAAGATTTGAAGCTGGAACACTTAATATTTTAGGAATAGCAGGATTGAATGCAGCTTTAAATTGGATACAACAAAAGGGAATTTCTACATTATTAAAAGTTGAGTTAGAGAATAGAAAAAAACTAATTAATATTTTAAAAAATTTTTGGTTTATAAATATCGTTGGAAATAATGAATCAAATGAATATGTAGGAATTGTATCTTGTCTAATAAATGGAATTAGTAGTGATAGTGCTGGCAATATTTTTGATAAGTTTAATATAGCGGTTAGAACAGGGTTACATTGTGCACCTTTAGCGCATAAATTCATGAATACTTATCCGGCTGGAACTATAAGATTTAGTGTTAATTATTTTACATCAGATAAAGATTTTGAAGAACTTGAGAAAGCTTTAGAATTTATAGAAGATAATATATAGAGTGTGGTTAAAGTGAGTTTAAAAGATTGTATAATAAAAACGGAATACAGATCTCCAGTTGATAATGTAATTACAGAATTTTATATTCCATTATTAAGCGAAGCTAAATTATATAAAAGAGCAGTAGGATTTTTTTCTTCAACTGCTTTGATAGAAGTTTCAAAAGGTATATCAAAATTAGCATTGAATGGAGGAAAAATAAAGATTGTAGCTTCTCCGTATTTGTCAGAAGAAGATATTATGGCTATAAAGAAAGGCTATAATGATAGAGATAAAATAATTGAAAATGCATTATTACGTCAAATAACAAATAAAATATCAGACTATTATTCATTAGAAAGGTTAAATTTGTTAGCACATTTAATTTCCAATAATATCTTAGATATAAAAATAGCATATTTAGAAAAAAATGGTATGATTGGTATGTATCATGAAAAAATGGGGCTTATAGAAGATTTTGAAGGAAATGTAGTAGCATTTTCTGGTTCTATGAATGAATCAGCTACAGCAATGTCTGCAAATTATGAAACAATAGATGTTTTTTGCAATTGGAAGCAAAGCGAAAAAGAAAGAGTAGATTTAAAAGAAAAAGCTTTTATGTCTATATGGAATGATAATGAAGTAAATATAAAAGTTGTAGAATTTCCTAAACTTTCCGAGGCTATAATTGATAGGTATAAAAAAAAGAATGTTAATTTTAAAATAGATGATCAAGAATTTAAAGATTTAAAAACCAAGATAGATATAAAAATACCAAATGATATTTCATTATATAGTTATCAAAAAGAAGCTATTAATAATTGGAAATTAGAAAATTATTGTGGTATTTTTGATATGGCAACAGGAACTGGAAAAACATATACTGCATTAGCAGCTATTGAAGATATATATAATAATCTCAATAGAAATTTAGCTGTTATAATAGTTTGTCCTTATCAACATTTAGTTGAGCAATGGGTTGTAGATATAAAGAAATTTGGTGTATATCCTATTATTTGTTATTCATCATCTCATCAAAGAAATTGGAAAGATAATGTTAAAATTTCTGTAAAAAATTATAATTTAAAGTTATTGAAGTTTTTTTGTATAATAACAACAAATGCAACCTTTTCTAGTAGTTTTTTGCAAAAACAAATAAGAGCTTTGAATGGAAATATTTTATTAGTTATAGATGAAGCGCATAATTTTGGGGCTAGAAATTTAAATAAAGCATTACCCGAAAATATACCATATAGGCTAGCTCTTTCGGCTACGTTGGAGAGACATGGAGATATAGAAGGTACTGAAAAATTATATGACTATTTTGGGAAAAAATGTATTGAATATACATTAAAAGAAGCCATTAGTAATAATATGCTTACACCGTATTATTATTATCCTATAATAGTTACTTTAGATGAATCAGAATTGTCTAGTTATGTTGAGTTGACAAAAAAATTAATAACATCGATAAACAAACATAGAAGTAAAGATAAAAAGAATATTAGGCTAAATGATTATGAAAAGATGTTACTAATAAAGAGAGCTAGAATAGTTGCAGGAGCTAAAAATAAATTAATAGAATTAAAAAGAATAATGTTAGATTATAGAAACAATAATCATATATTAGTTTATTGTGGGGCAACAACTATAAATGATTTTGATTATGATGAATATACTGTAGATGCAGAAGAAATACGTCAAATTGATGCTGTAACTA
The DNA here is from genome assembly GCA_017694735.1 of Candidatus Alectryobacillus merdavium. Classification (GTDB taxonomy): domain Bacteria; phylum Bacillota_I; class Bacilli_A; order RFN20; family CAG-826; genus Alectryobacillus; species Alectryobacillus merdavium. Next base: position 3,510 of record JADIMN010000012.1, on the reverse strand, counting down.
ATTTATTAGGTAATACGTTAGATATGAAAGTATGTCAATTTACATCTAAAGAAACAATAAAAGATAGAGAGAATATAAAAAAAGCTTTTGAAGATGGAGATTTTATTCAAGCTTTAGTAGCTATTAGATGTTTAGATGAAGGAGTAAATATTCCTAGTATTGAAACGGCATTTATATTAGCTAGTAGTACGAATCCTAAAGAGTATATACAGAGAAGAGGAAGAGTACTTAGAAAATTTAAAGGTAAAAAGTTTGCTAGAATATATGATTTTATTACTTTGCCAATACCATTAGAAGAAATAAATATATATCCTAATGATGTTGTTAATAATGTAAAAGGTTTAGTGAAAAGAGAAATTATTCGTATGCAAGATTTTAATAATCTTTCAGAAAATCCATATATTAATGATGAATTAATATATGATATTTTAGCTTCATATGATGTTAGATTAAATGAAGAGGCGGTAGATAAAAATGTTATCTGAAAATAAGGAAAACGTAGATAGTAATAAATTAAATCAATTGAAATTAAAAATATTATTTGAAGAAAAAAGAAATTTGAGAACAAGAAGAAAGACTAAAAATGAAATGATAGAATATATTCGTCGTACAATTATAGATGTAGTAAATGAATGAGGTGATAATATGTTAATAAAATCTCTTAAATTAAAAAATTTTAGGCAATTTAAAGGAGATACTAAAATAAATTTTTCATATGATTCACAAAAGAATGTAACTGTTATTTTAGGTGATAATACGTATGGAAAAACTACATTATTGCAAGCTTTTAGTTGGTGTTTTTATAAAACAGTAAACTTTGATCATAATCCTAAATTTCTATTAAATTATGAGCTTAGTGAAGAAATGCTTAATGGGACAACGAACATTGTAAGTGTAGAAATTGTTATTATACATGAGAATACAGAATATGGAATTATTAGAAAACAAGAATATAAAAAAAATAATGGAAAAACTGTATTAGTTAACGAAATACCTTTAAAAGTTTGGTATAAGAATGAAACAGGTAATCAAGTACCATTAAATGATTCTCCGGAAGCATGGATAAATGATATCTTACCAAAAGATTTATCTACATATTTCTTTTTTGATACCGAACGTGTTAATAGTATTAGTCATAAAGAGAATGTAACTGATGCAGTAAAGGGATTATTGGGGTTAACTGCATTATCTAAGACAATAGAACATTTAGGTAGTAGGAATAGAAAAGATACAGTTATAGGAAAATTTCAACAGAGTTTGGAAACTGATAATATTCAAGATAGTGAAAAGATAAGGGATAGAATTCAAAATAAAGAGTTAGAAAAGGAAAATATAATTAGACAAATTAAAGAAGCTGAAAAAAATAAAAGTTATTACGAAGTTGAAAAAGAACGATTAGATAGAATTATTAATGCTAATTTAAATACAAAAAAACTACAAGAAGAAGAAAAATTATTAGAAACTAAAATAAAAGATATTGAACGGAATATTGAACAAAAAACTAAAATGATATATAAAAATTTTTATGAAATAACTAGAGAATATTTTGAAAAACCCTTAGTTGAAAGAGCATTATCTTGTATAAATAGTTTTGATTTAAAAGATGATAGAATATCAGGTTTATCAGAAAACATTTTGAGACATATTTTAGAAAGAGGTATTTGTGTATGTGGTAATGTTATAAAACCTAAGTCATCAGAATATTATTCTATTTTAAAAGAGATAGAAAATGTTTCTGGAGATAATCTTTATGATGATATAAAAAATTTTAAATATGAATTAAAAAGCATAAAAAATAATAAGTCTAATATTAAATATTTTCAATATATGTATGAAGAACGATTAGAATTAAAAAAAGAAATTGAAAATGTTAATAGTAGATTAATAGAAATACGTGCTGAAATAAAAGATAAAGAAAATATGTATAAATATGAAGTTCAAAGAGAAAAATCACGTATGAAAATAAAAGATTTGGAAGAAAAGATAAAAGGTTTATATCAAAGTAAAGGTGAATGTGTGAAGGAAATAGAGAAATTAGAAAAAAATTATCAGAGTTTGGTAAGTAAGACAGATAACAATAGAAAAATAGAGCGATATATAGAATATGCTGATGCTTTACTGAATTGGATAAAAACAACTCAAGAAGAGAAAACAAAGGAAATTAAACAAAGATTAGAAGAAAAAGTAAATGATATTTTTAATAGAATTTATTCAGGTAAGAGAAGTATTTATATAGATGATAAGTATCAAGCAAATTTAATTACTAAAGTATTAGATAAGGAATATGATACGGGAAAATCGGAAGGATTAGATAGAGTTAAAAATTTTGCATTTATTGGAGGTTTAGTATCTTTAGCAAAAGAAAAAATAATAAGTAGTGCTGGTAAAGATTGTATAGATTTATCGTCAGAACCTTATCCGTTGGTAATGGATGCACCTTTTTCAAATGCAGATGAAATACATACAGCGAAAATTTCAGAAGTTTTACCAGATGTAGCGGAGCAGGTAATTATGTTTGTTATGCGAAAAGATTATATTTATGCAGAGCCGTATTTAAAAAATAAAATTGGAAAGAAATATAAATTAGAAAAATATTCAGAAGTGTATTCGAAGTTAATAGAAATTGAATAGGTATTAAAGGTGATAATATGGAAAATATATGTTGGTTCAAAGAGCAAACCGTTATTAGAGGAAAACATGCAAAATATGTACGAAAATTAAAAGAAAAAAAGATTTTTGAAAGGGTATATGATGCATATATACAAGGTGCATTGTATGGTGTTTGTTCTGATTTAAAAAGTGAAGCAGATCTTAATACAAATGAACAACCTCAAAATATATTTGCTAATGTATTTTATAATGATAGTGATTATTGTTTGAGAGCATTAAGATTAGTAATTTTATTAGATACAAGTTTAAATTTATCTAAGGAAGAAAAAATTAGAAGAATTTTTTCTTTTAAAAATGGTGCTTATGAAGAAGAAAAAGCAGATGAAATGAAAGAAAATATATCACTATTTAATAAGTACTTTTATGGCGGAATAGAAGATATTTATTCTCGGTATTTTAAAAATTGTATAAATGATGATGATAATATTGATAAAATGAAAGCTTTGATAGAAGAGTTTTATTTGTTAAAAATAAAATTTGATGAGAAAATACTTTTAAAAGAAATATCTGATTAAAAATAAAAAAATTTTATATTTTTTATATACCATAGTGATAAAGGTAATTAATTAACATAATTAATTAGCTCTAGTAAAAAACTAGGGCCTTTTCTTTTAAGATGGCAAAATAGTTTTAGTATATAAATCTATAATGAGTTAAACAATACACTTATTTAAATTTTGATATACTAATTCTAAGAATAATTGTTGTATTTTGCTGGAGTGTTTGTAGTGATTAGCAAAAATGAATTTGATTATCTTATAAAAAAGAATTTGGTTGATGTGATTGGCAATGACTGTTTTGGATATGAGATAGCTGATAAATCTTATGATGTTTACTATA
>JADIMN010000122.1 GCA_017694735.1 Candidatus Alectryobacillus merdavium | reverse complement strand
ATCTCAAAGAGGCTTATATAATCTTCTAGATAATTCATCTAACAGCATTTCTATTGGTGAAATGCAACGAATTTCATTAGCGAGAATTTTATATTTAGATAAGCCAATATTATTTTTAGATGAAGTAACTTCCTCTTTAGATCAAAAGAATTCTGAAGATATAAATAACATTATTAAAAATCTAGATAACAAACTTGTAATTTGGATTTCACATAATAAAGATGTCTCAAATTTAAAATGGATTGATAACAAGGTAGTTATTGATAACAGACAAATAAATATACTTTAATTTATAAGTAATAACCTATGTTGAAGCCTTAAAGAAAGAAGGAAACTTTGGAAAAGACGCTCAATTAATCGCTCTTAATAAAGCTAAAGATATCGTTCTTTCTCAATTAAGTGAAGATATCAAAAACTATATAAAGACTAACATTGGTGATGTCAACACCTGGATCAATACCCAGATTGAGGCAAGCATAAACACACTTAAGAACAGCAATTCAAAGTAATTTTATATCAGGTAAATCGCTGCTAATGTCTAGGAAAAAAGCCACTTTTCAAGTATAATCCCAAGTTTTGCAGTTGACATATCATAAAAGTAGTAAAACGTGGTATCTTATTAATTTTTCCAATTCTTTTTTACTAATTTTTCAAGGTATGAAGGTTTAAGATATTTTTTATCAAAACCGCATTTAAATAATTGTTCTAAAGCATCAAGAACAGTCGAACAAGTATAAGCAGATATAAAGGCTTTCTTTTTATATGCTTCTAAAATTTTCATGTTTCTAAGAGTTGCTAATATTTGATTTGTTGTAAAATGCTTATCTATTTGTTTAAGGATTGATTAATAACTGTGTATTCTCAATATAGTGATTTTAAGTTCTTGATGATGTATGATACCTGAATTTAAGAGTTTGACTAAAAATCTTGTGCTAAAGCTCCAAATTTTCTAAATTTGTAATCATTTTTTTAGTCAAATAGTAACTATCAATAGGTATTTTAAATAGATTAAATATTAGATTATCATCTTTTCTTCGTGAAAGAAGATTTAAGTAAGATTCATCAGTTTCAACAACATTAAATCGCTTAATGAAATCAAATAATCTATTCGCTGGAACTTTATCCTTTAAAATTTTTAATTCAAGAATTCTCATTAAAAATAAAGCTGTATAACAAATAAGAAAATGACCATATATATTTTCTTTCTTTGAAACATAAACTGGTCTAGCATTTAAATTCGTTTTTAAAATTCTAAATGATTCTTCAATTCTCCATAGTTGTTTGTAAGCATTACAAACTTCCATATCGCTCATTTTAATTTCTGATGTGATTAACATGTTAAAACCACAGTATTTTAAATCTTCATCAATTTTTTCTTGGTTTAAATATAAGGCAATATTAGAACTATCAATAATTCCTGATTCATCTATAGAAGCTATTTTTATATATTTTGCTAAATCACCTAATTCTTTTCGTTTTATTCCTGAAATGGTTAATTGATTTAGTTTTTCAATTTCTTTATCTATTTCAAATCTATGTTTCATTTCTAGACTTTTAGACCAATAAACAATTCGTTTTTGTTTTACAGTAAAAGTAATTTTCTTCCCATTTTCATCATTAAAATGGTATGTATAATCATCGATACAGGACTTAATTTTAAAGATGACTTCATTGTTTTCTTTTATCTCTTGATATTCATTAGACAAATCAATCCATTTCTTTTCAATATTAGGTAATTTCTTTACAGATTGAGAATAAATATAACCATCATAGTTCCTTACCGCTTCAAAAATGTTCTTACCACAATTTAAACCTTTATCTGCAACTTGTATCGTTCTTCCACTTATATTATTTGTCCTCTTCATCTTTTCTATAATTTGTCTTATTTCTTCTTTCTCTGATTGATTGCCTGGATACATATGCATTGAAAGAGGTATTTGTTCTTCGTCAAGTAATAAACTCATCCCTATAATTGGCTCTTTCCTATTTTCTTTAGATGCCCCTTTTTGCTTGTCTTCGCTTGGTTTATCTATCTCAAAATAATAGTTCGTACAATCAAAATATAAAGTGCTTGTTCTCCTTTTAAATTCTTGTTGGTAATGATGGTTTAATATCTGAATTATACTTTCGTATTTCTCCCCTATTATTGTCAATCCATCAAATATTTGATTATATGTTTCATCGTATTTCTTGATAAGTGAAGGTATTACATCTAAATATGATTTATATTTTGAAACAGGTGATACAATTCTTGCTCCAATTAAACTTTCAAAAACATTATATAAATTAAATTGAATCTTTCTATTAAATGTTAAATAGGCAAAATCCTTTTCAATTCCTAACTTTTTTAGAATTGATAATGGTAATTTATAACCTATGTTTTTTATTGGATTTTGTTCATTTATCTTTCTTTGCTTTTGCTGCTCTATATTGTTTCTCCTCTCTGTTTCTAATCTCTCTACAATCTCTTTTGCATATCTTAATGGATCTTCTATTCCTTTCGCTAATAAATCGTTATGATACCCTATGACTTGTATTGATTTCTGTGTTGTATATCCCTTTTCCTTATTATGCTTTCCTTCGTAAACTTGATAATATATTCCTTTTTTAGTATTTGTTTTCTTTAAAAAATAACTCATAAATACCTCCTATAATATAATAACACAAGAAAGCACAAGTTTAAATAGAGTTAATGAAAACTTTGTCAATACCTCCAAATTAAAAATACCTATTCTCTGAATAGGTAAATCTTTTATTCTATCTCTTCCCTCTTAAATTTTTCTTGTGCTAACTCTTAAAAACGGGTTTGCCATGTTATAAAACTTCAAAAATTTTCTTCTCTAATTAACAAATAAATATTAAAAAAACAAAATTATTGCCTTGCAAGACTACCATAGACATGGTATATTCTTAAATGCTACGGAGCAATACTCAAGAGGCCGAAGAGGAGTCCCTGCTAAGGACTTAGACTGGGGTAACCTGGTGCGAGAGTTCAAATCTCTCTTGCTCCGCCAGCGTGGATCAGTGGTGTAGCGGTTAACATGTCTCCCTGTCACGGAGAAGATCGCGGGTTCGATTCCCGTCTGATCCGCCATTAGAAAATTGACGGTACTTCGGTACCGTTTTTATTTTGTTATTTTAATTTTTAACGAAATCAAAAATAAAGGTGAAGTATGCGCATGCAAATTATTAGATATCGTTAAATGTAATCAACCAACGTTATCGCATCATTTAAAAATTCTTGTCGATAGCGGATTTTAATCGCAAAGAAAGACTGGAAATGGATGCATTATTCAGTAAATAATGAACAGTTAAATAAATTATTGAATTATTGGAAATGAGAATTGATATGGAATATACG
>JADIMN010000121.1 GCA_017694735.1 Candidatus Alectryobacillus merdavium | reverse complement strand
TATCAAGTATATTTGAAATTTGAACGACTAAATATTGGCAATTTTTTAATAAATAATCTATATAATTAGGCCACTCAATAACACAAACACCATCACCTTCAATAAACTCATCTAAACCAATATCAGACTTATTATCATTTAATCTATAAGCATCAATATGGTATAGATTTAATTTTTTATTAAAATAACATTTTAGAATATTAAAAGTTGGTGATATTACATTTTCTTTAATTTCTAAGCCTTGTGCAATTCCTTTTGTAAATGTAGTTTTACCAGCACCTAAATCACCAGTTAAAAGAATAATGAAACCACGTTTTAAAAAATTAGAAATAAATTTTCCTAACTTTATAGTATCATCTTTAGATTTTGATTGGATTGTAACTTTATATTTCATACGTATTTATTCTATCACAACAATATAAATCTTTCTTAAAAAGGCATTTAAAAATAAAAAAAGATGCTAATGCATCATACTAACTGGTGGAGCCACGGGGAATCGAACCCCGAATTTAAGCTTGCAAAGCTAACGTTATACCGTTTAACTATGGCCCCGTGCTTGTATATTATATAAAAATAGCAATATAAAAATCAAGAAAAATTTTAAATAAATAATTATTATTTATTTAAGAATTATATTGACAAAATTTTCTTCTTCATTTATAATTTTTAACATATTTTATGGTTATCTATAAAATTAGATAAAAAGGGGGAAATTTTATGAAAAGAAAATTACCTGTATTGTTACTTGCTGCTGCTATGGCAGTTGGTATCTCATCTTGTGGTAATCCTACTACAAGTGGAAGTACTGATGATCAAACTAGTAACATAACAGACACTACATCTCAAGATACTACATCTAGCTCAGATGATACATCAAGTACAACTAGTAGTGATAGATATGTATCAAGAATTGAACTTGCTCAAGTTCCAACAACAACAATTTTATCCGTTGGTGATAAAATTGATCTTCAAGAATATGTAACTGTTCACTATGATGATGGAACAACATCACATACTGACTTTACTGCAAATGTTAGAACATCTAAAACTGTTGAACTTGGAGCTGATGGACATACATTAACTATTATTAGTTATGGTGACATTAGAGTTTCTATTGAAGCTGGTGATTTAACAAGTAACTTCACTGCTACTGCTTATTCAGAAATTCAAAAAGAAGTTTATGAAGCAATGGGTGATGGCGTAACTAACGCTACATTCCTCTTACTTGATACTTCAAGTGATACTCCTACTGAAATTGCAAGAGCTTATAAAGATTCAACTTATTATGCATATAACTATTTTGCAGAAGTAGATGGTACATTTGATGTCGCTGTTCAATCTTTAACTGATACTGATGGAAACAAAGTTGGTGCTTATGAAGGTACAGCAGATGGCGATCCAGCAGATCCAGAAACAGTTATTACATATACTCCAGGAAAATTCTCTTGGAACAACTATAGATATGGTATGACAGTCGCTAATGTTGGTCTTGGATTAACATTTGAAACAATTGAATATGTCGATCAAGAAGGTACTCCAGGTACAATGGATGTTTGGACAGTTAATGCTGCTCAACAAGAAGAATTCTTAGCAAATGCATTTATGCTTGGCTTAAGTGGAACTGGTGAAACAGTTTACATGGCCGCTTCAATGTATGACATTACAATGAGCACTGATGAAACTGCTAGAGTTCCTGGATTTGATTTAATTACTCAAGCAAGCAATGGCGAACTTTCTTATTATGGAACAATGTTAATTACCGAAATTGGTACAACATCTCCACAAGCATTAGTTAATTCATTAACTGATCCAAGTAAAGTTCCACAAGTTGTTGAAATCGATGAAGTCACTACTTTTGTTGATCAAGCTGCTAAAGCTCAAAACTACACATTAACTTCTACTACAACGTTAGTTGATAGCACTGGTGCTCCTTATGCTGATGCAACTGTATTAAACGCTTGGGAAGCATTCTTTGCCCAAAGTAAAATTTCATTCACAACTGGTACTGAAGTAGTACAACATACAAGCAATGCAATTTTATCTACTGTTACACCATCAACTGGTAGCTTATATGGAACTAACCAAATGCAATGGGGTGCTGCTGATAGTAATGGTAAATTTATGCTTTTACAACAATACACCAACGATACCGGAGATCTTATGCATAGTGCTGATGATTACACATCTCAACTTGGTTACACAGGTACAAACTTCTGGGGAACTGTAAGTGAAGCTGGCGTCTTCTCAACTCTTGCTGATAGCAATTCTGAAAAAGTTATGAGCACTGTTGAAGCAGTTTCAAAAGAAACTAACGAAGGTGTTACAACTATTAACGCTGTTGGCGGTGTATTCTTAACAAATATTGGCGGTAATGCTTACTACACATTATACGGTTTCTCAGTATTTGGTTCATACGAAATCCAAGGCGATCCTACAAGTCCATTCCACAGTATGCTTGAATCTACTGATGTCGTAATGAAAGTTGATGCAACAAGCTTAACTATTATGCTTGTTGTAAACGGCGCTAGCATTGGCTTAGAAGGAAACTTAATTGCTAGTGTTGTTATCGATCAAATCGGAACAACAAGCGTTGATCTTTCTGATTACGAATTATAATTAAAAGTTAAAATTAATTATAAAATAACAATAAAGGATTCGATTAACTCGAATCCTTTTTTTGTTACTTTCTTTACTTTATACAATATAAAAAGCCTACATTTAACTGTAGACTTTTACTTAGATTATTTATCTTATTAATTATTCAAGAGATTCACCGTTTAGGGTATTGATTGTAATTAATGCTTTATATCCATATTCTTCATCTTTTACAATTTCATTAACTCTTAAACTAATATCCATTTTTTGTGTTTCATCAATAGTGAATTTTTGACTACCATTGCTGCTCCACTCTGTAATAACTTTAGCTTTATTCCAAAGGTTTTCACCACTTGGCATATAAACACTACTCCAAACATTATTTGAATCGGTAATTCTAAATACATCACCATCTGTAAATAAAGCAGATTCATCAGCAGTATAGTTATACATTGTTAAACCATTATCTTTTTTAATACTTGATTCAATTAAAGTAATTAATGCAAATGAAGTTCCAGTATTGCTACCTTGTGCACTTGGCCAGAAGTCATTTGATCCTAATGGAGTAATACCACTTCTTCCAAATTTTGAATTATCACATCTAAAGTCCTTCCCTTCTTCAACATTATCAGTTAAATATGTTGATCTATCATTAGAATAAACTCTTGCATCGATGTGAGTTACTCTAACACCAGGAGTAGAATATCCTTCGCCTTTCTTATAATCTTTTTCTGAAGCACCATTTGGTGAAACTAATTCAAACATTAAGTATTCATCAAATGCTGTACCATTATAATTACCACTTGGAATAATGAAGCAATCACCACTTGTAGAGAAGCTACGAAGTACGATTTGCCCTGGTTTATCAACAACCCATGGATTTGCCCAACCTAATGAGAATTTAGAGAAAGCACTATGATCTCCAACGTTATGATCCATCATATCAATACCACCTAATGGAGCCCATGATGAATTGTAATCGTAGTAATCTGCTAATCCATAAATATGTCCAGTTTCATGGGTAAATGTATGAGCATCAACAGTTCCTTCAAATGTATCAATACCAGCCCAACCAAATGTTGAAACTTGTGGATTAGAATGAACTGGATTTCTTACTGGATAGTGAGAAACATATGCCCACCAATCAGAATTAACATCACCAGTTGAGTGAGAATAAATACACCACATTGCATCTATAACACCATCTTCATCAGCATCATAATATGTAATAGGTTGTGCATCTGCTCCTAAAGCACCGTGATTTTCTTTAGCGTATTCTTCTTTATACCAATCAGCAGCATAAACAGCAGCATTATAGCCACCACCTAAACTTTCAGCAGCACCATCATAGATACACCAAGTATTAACGACATCAAATGTTGTTTTTGATTTTCCATAACTTGCCATATCGTAATATCCTTGAACGGACATCCAGCCACTAGCTGCATCGACTTCTTCTTGATTGCCCTCAAATGCAATTCTAATTAAATCTAAATTTTCTTTAGTTTGTCTTTCTACCCATTGTTCTTCAGTAAAACCAAATGGAACGACTAAAACGTGTTGTTCTTCAAGTGGATCTAAGCTTGGTGCACTTTTATTATCAAACAATGTTCTCATGTTTAGATTTTCACCATTACCATAAGTGGTTGAAGCTTTATCATAGTTTTTATCATTATCTATGGTTGGAAAACTGTCTTCAGAAGTAGTTTGATCTGTTGAAGTATTTGTATCGGTAGTTGTAGTATCATTTGTTGATGTGTTTGAGGTTTCACCTCTACCACCACAAGCAGTTAATGCTAAAAGACTTAGGCATAAAACTGAGAGACTTGATACCAATAGTCCTTTCTTTTTCATTTTTCATCCTCCTTAAAAATATAGAATATTTTAAACTATGTTAATAAAAAAAGCAAATATTTAATATTTATAATATTAAATATAAGCTAAAAATTCGATATAAATTATTAAAAACTAAATTGAGACAGAATATAAAATGTAATAAGCTAAACCAACAATGATATAAGGTATCGCAGAAAGGACAATATATAATAAATTAGTTCTTTTTTGTCCTCTTTTTAATTCCCTATATTCTCCATATGTTGCTGGAAGTTTGGTTTTTCTTATATTTGAGTAAAAAGTGGTATAAAAAGCCAATTTAACGCCATAAACAATTGCATCAAATGCGCCTTCTTTTGTTAATATATTTAAAACATAAATTAATATTGCTAATAAACTTGGAACTAAAAATGTATCACATAAAGTAACATAAATATGTCCACCGTTTCTAGTAACATAAAATTCGATTAAAAAGACTACTAAAGAAAGAATTCCAATAACAATAAAAGAAACAATAAAACCAATAATAAAATTTCTTCTTAAAATTTTATTTTCTTCATCTTTATTTTTATTATTAATAATATTTTTTTCTTTTTTTATTTCTGATTTTAATTCTTTTTTATTCTCACTTGAATTATCATTTTTTTGAGTTAAAATATTATCTTCTTTTTCTTGGTTTTCTCTAGAATTCACTAGCGAAAACCCATTATTTTTATTTTTTTTACTCATTATTTTTTCTTTAATTCAGCCAAATATTTTTCTGCTTCTTCATCATTTGCAAGAACAAAATGGCCTTTTGATAATTCCCTTAAAGTTGGTTTTTGTTTTGAATAATCATGAACTTTACTTGGTTCATAAATAATTCTTTTTCTACCCTTTTCAACATTTGGATCTGGTTCTGGAACAGCACTTAATAAAGATTTAGTATATGGATGTAATGGATGTTTAAACAATTCTTCACTAGAAGCAAGTTCAACTAATTCTCCATAATACATAACAGCAATTCTATCACAGAAATATTTAACAACACTTAAGTTATGAGCAATAAATAAGATTGTTAAACCAAATTTTTCTCTTAAATCATTTAATAAATTAATTACTTGAGCTTGAATAGAAACGTCAAGAGCACTAACTGGTTCATCTGCAATTACAAGTTCTGGATTCATAATTAAAGCTCTTGCAATACCAATTCTTTGTCTTTGTCCACCAGAGAACTCATGAGGATATCTAGTCATATGTTCTGGAAGCAATCCGACAAGTTCAAGCATATCAGCAACTTTTTTTGTAATTAAAGCATTATCTTTAATTCCATTAATTCTAAGACCTTCAGCAATAATTTCTTTAACTGTCATTCTAGGATTTAAACTAGCGATTGGATCTTGGAAAATCATTTGCATTTTAGTAGTAATTTTTGATTTTTTGGCTTCTTTTAAATCTTTTTTATACTTTGCATAAATTAATTTATCGCCGCCATCAAAATTATCTAAACCAACTTCTTTTTCTTTAGCAATAATATCTTTATATTTTTCTTCAACTTTTAAAACTTGAGACTTAGCAAATTCTTTATTACAATTTCTATCATCAAATTTTGCTTTTTTAATTTTTTCTCTTTGAGTTGTAATAATATCACTTGCCTTTTTAATTTCAGCATTAATCTTATTATCAAATTCTAAAGCAATATCATTATATTGTTTTAAAACTTCTTCATTATTAAAGTTATCTTTATGATTAAGTTTAAAATCATTAAGAGCTTTTCTTTTTTCTGATTTTAATGTTTTTAAAGCTTTATTTAATCTGATACGAGTAAATTTAATCTCTTTTTCATTCCATCTAGTGCCAGCAGCAATTCTTACGCCTTTAAACCAAACATCGCCTGATGTTAATTTGTAAAGTTTAATTATGCTTCTTCCAGTAGTAGTTTTACCGCAACCAGATTCACCAACTAAACCAAATACTTCGCCTTTATAAACTTTAAAGGAAACATCATGAACAGCTTTAGTATACTTATAGATACCTCTTCCAAATCTAAAGAATTGTTTAAGGTGTCTTACATCTAAAATAACTTCACCATGTTCATAATCAAAATTTGTATGTTTTTCATTTTTTAAAAGGACTTCCCCGTGTTCATTAACAAGTTCATCCTCATCTAAAAATGCTGGTTTTTCGTGATCTAAAACAATATCTTTTTTAGGAGTAGATTTTTTTACTTTTTTATTTGCCATTATTTAAACCTCCTAGAACAGAATTCTTTTCTAAAGTATATGTTGGAATATTCTCTGGATGTTCTTTAAGAGATCTTAAAATTCTATCTCTTACAACCTTTGGAGCTTTTACATCTGGTGCTTTTTCATCTAACAACCAAGTTGCTGCAAAATGTGTATCAGAAATCTTATAAAATGGAGGTTGTTTTTCAAAATCAATTTCCATTGCATATTTATTTCTTAATGCAAATGCATCACCTTTTGGAGGCAATAACATATTTGGAGGTGTTCCAGGAATAGCTTCTAACTTTTCTTTTGTATTTAAATCAGGCATACTACCAAGAAGTGCCCAAGTATATGGATGTCTTGGATCGTAGAATATATCATAAACAGTTCCATATTCAACAATTTTTCCAGCATACATAACTGCAATATCATCAGCCATATTTGCAACAACACCCAAGTCGTGAGTAATAAATATGATAGATAAGTTCATTTCATCTTTTAATTTATTAATTAATTCAAGAATTTGAGCTTGAATTGTAACGTCTAATGCAGTTGTTGGCTCATCACAAATTAATATTTCTGGATTACTAGATAAAGCAATTGCAATAACAATTCTTTGTCTCATACCGCCAGAAAATTCAAATGGATATTGTTTATATCTTCTTTTTTCATCTGGAATTCCAACAGCTTTTAATAGTTTTAATGCTCTATCTTTTGCTTCTTTTTTTCTAACTCTAATTTTTGACTTTACAAATTCGTTAGAGAAAAATTTAGTAAAACTTTCAAAACTAGTTTCAGCATTAAAAGTATCATTTTTTAAATCTTCTTCAATATAAGAAATAATTTCATGATTATATGAAGTCATAGTCTTTAAAAATTCTTCTGGTTTTACAATTGTCTCTCTAATACCAGCTCTAATTTTAGCAGGAATTTCTTTAAAGCTACCATCTTCATTAATATAATTTGATACAAATTTCTTTCTTTGAGCAATTAATTTAATGCTATCTTTATATTGAATGATATAGTTTCTTAAACTAACTGGATAAACTAAAACAATATCATCTTTTTCTTGTGAGAAAGAATAATCACATCTTTTAATAACTTTTTGAATTATCTTAATATCTTTTAAAGCGTTTTTTGCATCAAAAGATTTAAAATTAGCAAAATATTTAGCATCAAACTCTTTAATAAGTTTAACGACTTCTTTTCTTGCTTCAATAGCTTTACTATGATCATAATTCATCATTGAAATTAAATCAGTCTTATAATCACTAAATTTAATAGAGTCATTATAAAATTTACATGCTTTAATTTTATTAGATTCATTATCAACAAATCTTTGACCAAACTTAAATATTGGACGATTTGTAGGATTCTTAAAAATTTTATTTAAAAATAAATCTTTTAATAAATTTTTATTAAGAGATGAGATTTCTTTTAATTTTTCTTGCGCATCATTTAATAAATCTTTATTTAAATTAGAATAAGCATTTTTATAAGAAGTAATTAAATCGTTAATATGATTAAATTGTTTAAATAAATTTTCATTATTATGTAATTCTTTTAAAACATCAATATCTTTAAAAAAATATTCTGGTTTAATTCTTAATAAATATTTTTCTTTATTAAATTCATTTCTTCCAAGTTTTCTAAGAGATAAAGAATTAGTAACATTTAACTCTTTTCTTGAGACTATTTCACCTTTAAAAAATGATCTTAAATCTTTTTTTGCTTCTCTTCTAGAAGCTTTTGCTTTTAAAAACATTGGTTCGGTTAATTGTTTTCCAACTCTCATAATTGGATTTAAAGCACTTAAAGGATCTTGGAAGATCATTGAGATTTTACTTCCTCTAATTTTTGTAAATTGTTCTTCTTTTAAAGCAAGTAAATCTTTTCCATCATAAAGAATTTGACCCCCTTCAACAATTTTATTGTTAGCTAAAATTCCTAAAATTGCTCTACTTGTAACACTTTTACCACTTCCAGATTCTCCAACAATTGCAAGAGTTTTTCCTTTATATAAATCAAAGGAAATTCCTCTAACAGCCTTAACGGTTCCAGAACTAGTCTTAAAAGAGATACGTAAGTCTTTAACTTCTAATATTTTTTCTTTTCTTTCAACTTTTTCCATAAACTAATCCTCGGCTCCTCTAAGAGTTGTATTAAACGCATCTCTTAATCCATTACCAAATAGGTTAAAACAAATCATAAGTAAAGCAACAAAAACAGCTGGAATTATCAAAGCATGAGGGAAAGTCATCATACTTTGTTGTCCTTCTTGTAGCATAACACCAACAGTAGCAGTATCACCAAGGTTAATAATTCCAAGGTAAGTTAGAGAAGACTCACTAAATATAACGCTAGGAATCATTAAGACACTACTTGTAACAAGAGTACCTATAGCATTTGGGAAGATGTGCTTAAAGATAAGTCTAGTATCTTTTGCACCTAATGTTCTAGAAGCTAAAACATACTCTTGACCTTTGAACCGGTAGAACTGCATTCTGGTCAGAGATGCCGTTCCAATCCATCCAGGCAAGATCAGTGCTAGAATAAGTCCAACTATATTATTATTTGCAAAATAGACATTAACTATATTTAAAATAACTAAGCTTGGAATAGCTGCGATAATATCGGTGATTCTCTCCATTGTTAAGTCAACTCTTCCACCATAATATCCTGCAATACTACCCCAAATAATACCTATAATAAAGTTACATGCAGCAATACATAAACCTAAGAATAATGAGAAACGAGCACCTTCTGCAAGTCGAGAAAAGATATCTCTACCACCAGAGGTTGTTCCAAATATAAATACTGGTTTAAAACCATAATTAAATTCAAAGTATTGTCTATAGTCAAATCTAACACTATAAACACCACCAGAATAAGTAGCATAAACTAATTCATTATTTTCATCTCTCATATAAATATCAATTAATTCATCATTATTATCATATAAAGGAACAAATGAATTAGGAGCAAAACCAGCACCTCTTCTAGCATGAACTACTTTAAAGAAGTAATTACCTCTTGAATTTAAATAATATTGTCTTAAAGAATCAAGCATTGAAGGGATATTTCCTTCAGATACACCTTGTTCTAATAACCAATTACTATATTCTTCTAAATATCCATCAACATCGATAAGAGGTTTAAAAGTTGGACTTTCAACTGATTGTCCATCTTTTCCAAGACCTTTTTCATCTCCATAACCATGTTCGATACTCCACTTAATTAAGTTTTGATATCTTTCTGGACTTAAAGTAATTGTATTAACATTTCCAACTGTATAAGTATCTATTTTTACAGTATATTGAAGAATTCTTTGCCCTAGAATTACTCTTTCTTCAGGATCTTCATCATCGATAACAATTAAATCATAATTTGAATCTTCGCTTTCATCGATTTTTACATACATATCATGGACAGATTCAGAAATAATTTGTTCTCTTGAACCATCCCAAAATCCAGTTCCTTCAAACATTTCAAGTTTTGGTAAACAATTTGCAAAATAATCATCTTGCATACCATTTTGGTTTACAGATGCTGGAACATTGCTCATTGGACTGAATGCTGGAACAAAAATTGCGTATAAAACTAAAATAAGTAAGATAATAGCAGCTACAATACTAGATTTATTTTTACAAAATCTTCTAAAACAATCTCTAAAGTATGAAACTGGTTTAGTTTCAAATTTAGCATCATAAATTGCAACATTGCTTTGAGTGAAAACAAATTTTTCTTCATTTAAGGAGGAATTAACTCCAACAAGATTATCTTCAAAGTTATCAAGCATTTCATCGCTTACGACGACTTTGTTTTTCTTTTTAAACAATTCTTTGCCGAAAATTTTCATTATTGTTTACCTCCTCCCATTCTAATACGTGGATCAACTATACCATAAGATAGGTCAACAATAAGGCCTCCTACAAGACCAATAATGGTATAGAACATACCAACAAATAAGAATAAGTCATAATCAGACTGCGTAATAGATGTTAAGAAAACATTACCAACACCATTAATTGAGAAAACTTGTTCAATAACAATAGAACCACTTAAAACACTAATAAATTCACCTAAAATCATTGGGAAAATTGGAACTAAAGAATTTCTAAAAGCGTGTCTTACAGTAGCTTGGAATCTTGTTAAACCTTTTGTTCTAGCAAGAAGCATAAAATCACTTGTTAAAACCTCTGTAAGTTCTGCTCTTGTATATCTAGAATATCCAGCAACACTACCAAGAGACATCGCAATAACAGGTAAAATCATTGCTTGGAACATTTCCCAAGAAACCCAAGGAGCTTCAACGCTACTTACAAGACTTGGTAAAGGTTGACCTAAAGCATAGTTTGTTGTTTGAATTAATAATGCATATACAAAGCTTGGAACAGAAATAAAGACCATTACTAAGAAAGATAAAGTATAATCTTGCCATTTATTTTTCTTTAAAGCCATGTAAATTCCTAATAAAATTCCAATAGGAACTGCAATAACCATAGAATAAACATTAATTAAAATAGTTGGTGGGAAACGTTGAACCATAATATCCCAAGGATTAACACCACTTGCATTAATACTCCAAGAATAACCAAATCTAGACATTTCCTCTCCAGTTATTGGATCAATTCCTGGGAAGAATAAATCGCTCCAAAATCTAATATATTGTTCAAATATTGGAGTTGGATAATATTCTCCATTTTCTTCATACATTCTACCAAGGGCAACCATTCTATCATAGAAGATATCTGGATCTGTTCCAGGAGCAACAGAACCTGGATTTAATGGTAGAAGTCTAATTAAAATAAAACAAATTGTCAAAATTATTAAGAAAGTAACAATCATTAAAAAAATTCTTTTGATTGCATATATTCCTAATCCTTTCCAATCTCTCATAATTCTTGTTCCTTTCTAAATAATTCTGCTTAAAACTTCGTTTATTATAGCATTACATAGGCACAAAATCACGGATATTTTTTTACCCGTGATTTTGTACACATAACTAATTATTAATTTTATTAACTAACCTGCGATGAAGTAATCGTCGCTTCTGATGTCTCCACTTGCCCAAGCATTGGTCCATTCAGCATCAGTGTAATTATATGTAATGAATCTGATTCCGCCATAACCAATAAGGTTAATGTAGTTATCAGTTCCATCGTTTACTTTAAAGCTTGTTAAGTTAATACTACCTCTTGCGTATAGAGGAATAGTATTCCATTGAGATAAGACACCAGCTTCAATACCAGCTAAGATATTTAATCTTTGGTTATGTCTTTCAGCATAAGCTGCTTCAAACTCTTCAGTAGAATCGAATTCAGTTTCTAATCTTTCTGGGAATTCATCAACTAAATATGTATACCAAGCAGCCATAGATCTAGTTTCACTATCAGCGATTACACCATCACCATTGACATCAATATCAAAGGTGTAATCGTTTTGCCATCCACTATATTTATATTCACAGCATTGTGTGAAGGTTGGATCGCAGTAAACTTGCATTAAGTTCCATGGATTGATAGCAGCACCACCCCAAGTAGAGATAATAGCATCATAGTTACCGTTTTGAGCATTATTGTAGTAGTTAGTATCTTGTCTTAAATCCATTCTAATTCCAAAGTTTTCACCTAAAGTAATTGGCTCAACTCCAGCTTCAGTAGGATTTGCAAGTAATGTTCTAACATTGTTAACAATTTCAGTGAAAATTGTATTCATAGTTTGTTGTAAACCAATTGATGCAGTACTTGAAGCATCATAGACTTGTAATTCGATAACAATTTTATCATTTACATTCATCTTACCAACTTCAATTTGTTCTCTTACTGCTTTAGCAACTAACTCATAACCAAGAGCTGCATTATAACCGGTAGAATTTTTAAAGTTTCCTTTTTCATCTTGTTCAACAAGACCTTTATAAACCATGCCATAGACACTCTTTCCTTGAGCAGTATCTCTATAAACTTCACCTTTTTCAACATCTGTTAAGTAAAGTGAATTTAATAAGTAAACAGAAGCACTTGAACCAGCACTGTTAGATGCGACTTGGGTTCTATTAATTGCTAGAGATAAACCTTGTCTAAAGTTATCATTTGCAAAAATTTGTTTTTCAACACCACTCGACTCTCTTGAAGTAAGTCTAGTTTCACTAGTATTGAATGATAATTTTGAAGTATATGATTCAGGTGTTTGTTTTGCTCTAAGAGAGTTTTGTAAATCTGTATCAGTTTTATCTAATGTAAGATCATCTAAATTACCATTTAAGAATTCTTGTCTAGCTGTTTGATGTTCTTGAATGATAGTTGTGTGAATTCTAGTTGTTTGATATTGATTTTCATGTTGTCCATCAGTCCAACCATACCATTTATCATTTTTAACAATATCAATACTTGAACCATCTCTAAATGAAACTAATTTATATGGTCCATAAGACATATAATTTTTCTCACTACCAGTTGCGTAAGCGGTTGTAACAACACCACCTGCAGTTTTAGTAAGAGAGTCATATAATTCAACATTAACAATCCAGTTACCAGTTAATGAGAATAATAAATCAAGTTGTGTGATTTGTTTTTCTAAATAAATTCTAATTGTGTAGTCATCGATTTTTCTAATACCGACACTTTCGAAATCTAATTTATCATTATTAAAGTAATTAGCAAATAATGGAAGCATCCAGTTCCAAGTAGCACCATAGACACCTCTACCAGCACCAAGTTCAGCAACTACAGTAGAAATATCTTGTTTTAAAGCACTATATGAATAAAGTTCAAATGTACTTGGATCGTTTACAGAAATATCACTATTTTCTAAATCTTCTGGATCGATAACCATTGTTTTATCAACAGTTGTACGTACATAAACGTCTTCATCATCAAATCTATAAACATCAATGTCATAGTTTAATTGTAAATCGCTGCTTACATCAGCTAATTTTTCAACATCTTCCCATTCATCTGGATTTGCAAAACCAGTAGCACCTTTTGTTTTGTAATCAACAAATGCTAAATAAGAACAAGCATCAGTAATTCTTTGTGCTGCAAGTTCTACAGCATCAGATGCTCTTGAAGATCTGTTGTTTAAAACAGTATAGAAGCTTGTATCTGCTTCAGCATTGCTAAAGACTGTTTGTGCATATGGAGTTGGTGCTCCAAGATTAATATATAAGTCACCTAATTGTAAGTTGCTATCATTAGAAGTTGGACTTCCAGCAGATGCAGAACTATCACTAATATAATTGAATACAGGTTCAATTGTAGTTCTTTGTTGTTTGAAGTATCTTTCTGCATTAACAATGACAAAGTTTGAACCATAATAACTATCAGCTCTACGGTTGATAAGTTTTGGATTTAATTGTCTTTCCATTGATTGAACATATGTATCTGCAGTAATAGGTGAACCATCTTCCCAGACAGCATTTTCATTTAATTTAATTTCCCATGCTAAACCATCGGAAGGATTTCCAACGTTTGCATAATATGTGTCAAGTTCGTTATCACTTAAATTCTTTGAAACATCAACAGGTCTTGCAGAAGCCATTTCATTTACGAATGTGTAGCCATCTTTTGTTTCGTTAAGAATACAATCATATAAGCCCATTTCAGTAAATCCCATGATGTAGCTTTCATCACTTGTTTCCCATGTATGGTTATTCCAAGTTTTTGGGTTAACATTTAAGTAAGTATTGTAAGTGTACTCAGCTTCACCGCTAGTAGAGGTACTTGGATCATCACAAGAAGTGATTGCAAACAAGGTAGCTAACGCGGTTACAGTAAGTGTGAACAACTTTTTACCCTTCATAAAATTCTCCTCCTCAAAAATATGTATTAAATTAAACACTATAAAAAAGAAGATGTCAAGAAAAAAGTATATTAAATATAATTTAATATACCCTTCCATCTAAAAGTTAATTATATATTTTAATTAAATAAATTGGCTACTTCTTCTTCTTTGATATTCAAAACAAGAGAAATCTCAGATTCTAAAAAATGATGAACTTTTTTATATATAAAACGATCTTCTTGACTTAAAGTTTGATTTTTATCTTCTCTTTGTTTTTTGAAAATTGAAATAGATTTTGCTAAAAATCCAAGTTTCATTGGATTGTTGCTATAAAGGAGTTCTTTAAATTTTTCTCTTCTTTTTTTGCTTGTTGGAGCATCAGTATAAGTTGTAATTGTTTTTACATATTCAATTAATTTTTTAATTTCCTCTTTGCTCATTAATTTTCTAAAACTATGATTATCGGTATTTATTGGACAATAAATAATATCGTGGAAATTTGAAACAGTTTCGAGTTTATAAAAACCTTCCCCATCTCTATCTTCAATTGAAATAATTTTGCACAAGCCATCGCTTCTATGAAAAACAAAATCTCCAACATTAAATTCCATATTTTTGCACCCTACTTAAATATTATATATTTAAATTAAATAAATAACAAGACTTTCAAAACAGCAGGACATTATCAAAATTTTTCTATTAAAATTATTTTTTTGTTAAAATATTTATATGGAAAAAATTAAAGCAATATTCTTTGATTTTGATTGGACTTTATTCGATCACAAAACAAAATCGTTTAATGTAAAAAGCATAAAAGCATTAAAAAAATTACATAAAAAAGGTGTTAAATTAATAATTAACTCTGCAAGAACCTATTATTCTTTAAAAAACTTGCATACTTTTGATCTTTTCTCTTTTGATGGATTTGTTGTCTCTAATGGAGGAGCAGCTATATTTAATGATAAAGTTTTATACTTTGATGGCTTTAAAAAAGAAACTGTATCTGAATTAATAAACTTTTTAGATGAGAAAAATTTATCTTATAATTTGGTCACTCTATATAATACTTATAATAAAAATAGAGATATAGACATGATGAATAACTTCTATAAAATTTTTTATGAACCATTTCCAATTGACATTAAATCCTATAATAATGAGGAAATTCTAGCTATTCAAATATTTTCATTAGAAAGAGATGATAAAGAAATAATTAATTTATGCAATAAGTTAAAATTAAAATTCAATAGATTTTCCGAATATTGTATAGAAATCACCCCTATTGAATTTGAAAAAAGTAAAGGCATAAAAGAAATAATTAAATATCTCAATATTTCTAAAGATGAAATAATGGCTTTTGGCGATGATTTAAATGATATTTCAATGTTTAAAGAAGCAAAATATGGAATTTGTTTAGGTAATGGAAAACAAGAATTAAAAGATGTTTCATATTATGTTACTGATAATATTGAAAAAGACGGAATCTATAAAGCTTTAAAATACTTTAAATTAATATAATACTAAAAGTTTAATGTTTTTCTGGATATTTGTT
>JADIMN010000120.1 GCA_017694735.1 Candidatus Alectryobacillus merdavium | reverse complement strand
ATTCTAGATTAGCAAATAAATTACCAACTTTTATTATTAGTGATTTTGATCCTGAACAAACTGTTGATTCTTTTAATGTAAAAAATAATTTCAACAATCCAAAAAATTTATTATTAAAAAATATATTTGATAACGAATTTGATAAATTTAATATAACTTTAATTAAGGGACTTTATAAATAGGTCTATTTGTTTGTGTAAATTGGATAAGTCATCATTGTTTTCTATAAAATAGATATTTTCGTTTTCGTATTCAAATTTATGATTCCTTAAGTAAAAATCTACTTCTTTTTCTGGATTAGAAAGCCCTCTTTGAAGTAATCTTTCTTTTATAAGATGCATATTGGATTTAACAATAATAATATTTTTAAATAAATATTGCATGTGAGCTTTAAAAAGAAGCGGAACTTCCACAACAATTGTTTCGTTTTTATGCTCTGTTATGCTTTTTATAATTTCATCTTCAACATAAGGGAAGAGTAAATCTTCCAATTTTTCATGCAATTCTTCATTATTTTGTATATAATGCTTTATTAAATTAAAATCTAGCTTATTATTTTTTAATACATTTTTATCAAATAAGGCATTAACTTTAAATTTTATTAATTGATCTTGATATAATTCTTTAACAATTAAGTCACAAGATAAAACAGTAAATCCTTTTTCTTTAAATATATCTAAAATAGTTGATTTACCAGAGCCAATAATTCCAGTAATTCCAATCGCTTTTTTTAAGTCTAGATTAATTTGACAATTTGGACAAAAAGTAGTTCCTCTTCCATTGAGATAAATTTTATGAAATTTTGTTCCACAATTTGGACATATATCACCTTTATGTCCATAACAAATTAACTCTTCTTGGAATCTTCCATCTATTCCTTCTTTTGGATGATAAGATTTAATTGTAGAACCGCCTAGTTTTATTGCTTTTTCTAAAATTACTCTAGAGTTATCTAATAATAATTTTATTTGATCAAAAGTTAAGTCTTTGCCTTTTGTTAAAGGATTAATTTTTGATAGATATAGTGATTCATCAGCGTAGATGTTTCCAATTCCACAGACAATATTTTGATTCATTAAAAGTTCCTTAATTGGTTTATTTTTAATAAATTTTTTATATATTAAATCGATATTATCTTCGTTTATTTCAAAAGGATTAGGACCTAAGTCAGATAGCGGTTTATGTTTTTTATATTCGTTTTCTTTATCTAAAATCATAATTCCAAATTTTCGTGTATCAAAATAAACTAATTTTGAATCATCATAAAAATTGAAAACAACACAAGAATGTGGTGGGTTTATATCATCTTTAGTAAGAAGAGAATACTTACCTTCCATTCTTAAATGCGAAATTAAAACATAATTATCTGAAAGATGAAATATAATAAACTTTCCAATTTGTGTTACATAATTAAATGTTTTATCTTTTAAATTTTCTACAAAATAAGATAAATCACTTTTAATTGTCCCATTATATAGAACATCAACACTTTGTATAGTTTTATTTTTAATTTCTTCGTTCAATATTTCAACGATAGTATGTACTTCTGGAAACTCTGGCATTTTATTTTACACTATACCAATCTTTGGCATATCCTCCGTCAACTTTTAATTTTACTTGTAAATTTATAGAATTTTCCATAATTTGCTTTATTTTTGGTAATAATTCATCTAATTCATTTAAATTTAGTTTAAATATTAATTCGTCATGTATTTGTAAGATTAATTTTGAATCATAATTTTTTAGCAAGTTAGAAATTTTTATCATAACTATTTTAATTATGTCAGCAGCGCTTCCTTGAATTGGAGCGTTAGAAGCTGCTCTTTTTGCGAATTCTCTTTTATTATAGTCCGACGAATTAATTTCTGGAATATATCTTTTTCTGTTAAATAATGTTTCAACATATCCATTTTCTTCAGCAAACTTAATTTGTTTTTCCATGTAAGTTTTGATTTCAGGATAATTTTTATAAAAATTTGAAATTATTTCTTTTGCTTCAGAGATTGAAACATCGATTTGCTCTTTTAAACCATAATCAGAAATTCCATAAACAATTCCAAAATTAACTGCTTTTGCTTTTCTTCTTTCCGCTTCGCTAATATCGGTTTTACCAAATATTAATTGTGCGGTATGAGTATGTACATCAACGCCATCATTAAAAGCCTTAATAAGATTTTTACAACCGGATAAAGAAGCAAGAATTCTGAGTTCTATTTGAGAGTAATCAAATGAAAGAATGTTATAAAGTGGATTTTCATAAAAGAAAGCTTTTCTTATTTCTTTACTTTCTTGATCTCTAATTGTTATGTTTTGCATATTTGGTTCACTTGATGATAATCTTCCAGTAGAGGTGATAGCTTGATTAAATATGCAATGAATTTTGTTGTCATCTTGAATATAAGATATTATTCCTTTTACATATGTGTTATATAATTTTGCGTATTTTCTATATTCAAGAAGAAGTGGAACAATTGGATGCTCATCGTATAAATATTTTAGATAATCAATACTAGTTGAAGATTTTTTGTTTTTCTTTAATTGCAATTTATCAAACAAAATATTTGCAACTTGTTTTGGTGAGTCGATATTAAATTCTTCTTGAGCTAAATTATATATATCTTTAGTTAAACAATTTATTTTTTCTTTATATTTTTCACCAATTGATATTAAGGAATTTCTGTCGATTGGAAATCCTTCATATTCCATATCACTTAATGTTTCAGACAATGGTAATTCAATAGTTTTATATAATTCATAATCATTATTTTCTGTTAATTTATTTATGACAATGTCACTTAATTCGTTACTATATTTAGCAATTAATAAGCATGAATTAAATTGGTTTGAATCTAAGTTAATATCAAGCTTATTAAAAAATAGAAATACTGTTTTTGGATCAGCTGAATTATTTGAATTTAATAAATAAGAGCATAATAAAATGTCAGCTTTGACTCCTTGTAAGCTAATACCCATCTTTTTTAAAACATAAGAAATTGATTTAGAATCAAAACAATTTTTAAAAATATTGAGGTTTTGCATTACTTTTTTAAAATTTTCATCTTTTTTAGCTTCATTATAATCGATATAATAATTTTCTGTTCTATCGCTTATAAAAAATCCTTCTATGTTAGCTGTATGATAATTACTTTTGTAATCATATTTAAGAGAAAATCCTATTTCGTTTGAAGATAATTTGGGCAAAAACTCAACTTTTTTAAAATTTAAGTTTTCGTTTGTTTCTTGATTATTTTCAATTTTTCTATCAATATTTGAAATTTTATTGATAAGACTTTTCATTTCATATTTATTGATGAAAACATTTGCTTTTTCAAGATTTATACCATTAAAAGTACAATCCTTAACAGTGAAAGGAATTTCTATATTTGTATCTATTGTAGCTAGTTTTTTACATAAAAATCCTTGATCTTTATATTCGATAATTTTATCTTTTAATTTACCTTTGATAAGACTTACTGAATTTACTATATTTTCCAAAGTTCCAAATTGATTAAGCAATGTTATAGCAGTTTTTTCTCCTATTCCAGGAATACCTTTCAAATTGTCACTTGAATCTCCTCTTAAGCCTTTATAATCTCTAATTTGATCTGGATAAATTTCAAAATTATCATAAAAATTATTTTCAGTAACTTTTAGTATTTCTTTCATTCCTTTTTTTAATAAATTTATTGAGATGTTTTTATCAACTAATTGTAAATAATCTTTATCTGAAGTGTAAATTTCTACAGTAATATCGTCTAATGATGCAAGTTTTGCAAAACTTCCAGCAATGTCATCAGCTTCATAACCAACTTTTTCAAAATGATGAATATTAAGGCTATCTAAAAAATCTCTTAAAAGAGGTATTTGAATCTTAAGAGATTCTGGACATTCAGATCTATTGGCTTTATAGTCTTTATATTCTTTTTGTCTATATGTTTCTTTTCCTGTATCAAGCGCAACCAAAATACTATCGTTTTTATTAAGTGATGCAAGTAAAGGAAGTATCATGTTAGCAAATGTGAAGATTGCATTAATAGGAGTTCCATCACTTGTTCTTAAAATTGTATCTTCACCTTTATAGGCGGTGGCATAATATGCTCTAAATAGTAACGAGTAGCCATCAATTATTACTAATTTGGACATCGTTATCCTCCTTTAAATTTTCTTTTTTACTATTTTCTTTTAAAGAAAAAACCTTATTTATAATAAATGATTTTGAATTATTTCTTAAATTCATTTTTCCTTGTAATATTACTGTTTCGTTTTCTTTTATAAGTTCTCCATATAAATTATATGTTTCGTTAAACATTGTACAATCTAACATTGTACCTTTTTCATCGAAAACATTTAAAAACACTGTTGTTTTATTCGATTTATTAGAAGAGTATACTCTTTTACGATTTACAAATACTAAAATAAAAGCCTCAGAATTTAATTTAATATCATCAATAAAACTTAAAATAATGTTCTTATATTTGGTTTTCGCATTGTTTTTTTGATAAATTACAGGGTTATCGCTTATAGGAATACCAAGTAATTCACATTCATCTGCGATCTTTTGTGCTTTATCTTCATATGTATTAGAATCAAAAACGATATCGTCTTCAGTTACAAAATTTAGAGATAATTGCTGTTTTGATTTTACGTTAGCATATTGAATGCAAATATCTAACTTATCTAACATCGATTGACGATTAGATGTAAAAATATCAAAACATCCGCTTTTTATTAATTTTTCAACCTGAGTTTTGTTTAAACCGTATTCATTTGTTCTTACCATAAATGATGTTAAGGAAGAAAATGGTCCATTTTGTTTTCTCTCAAATAAAATTTTATTAACAGTATCAGATGTTATCCCCTTAATTGAAGTTAATGGCATGACCATACTATTGTCTTCTACAACAAACATTTTTTCAGAAATATTAATATTTGGTAGTTTGATTTTGATATTCAGTGTATTTATTTCACTAACGAATTTTTTAA
>JADIMN010000119.1 GCA_017694735.1 Candidatus Alectryobacillus merdavium | reverse complement strand
GGTAATAGCAAAGAATTATTTAAGCAAGAGAGAGTTAGAACAATTAGAATTAATAGTTTCAGCATTTTTAGATTTGGCAGAAGCTAGAGCTAAAAGACATATTCCAATGACAATGGAAGACTGGTCAACTCGAATTGATAAATTTTTATTATCAGATGATAGAGACATATTGAAAGATGCTGGTGAAATATCACATGAAATAGCCTGTGATAAAGCACTAACAGAATTTGAAAAATATAGAGTAAAGCAAGATAAATTGTATAAATCAGATTTTGATTTATTATTAGAAGAAATAGATAAATAGTAATTTGTAGAGAGGATTAGAAAATGAATTTAGAACAATTAAAAAAAGATTGCATAAAAAAACAAAAGAAAGGTATCCATTTTATTCTTGCGTCAATAGTAATATGGACTATGGTTTTAATGGTACAATTAACAAGTTTTCCTATATTAACAAAAAATCTATTAACATTTTGTTGTACAGCACCATTATTGCCAATATCGTTTTTAATATCCAAAATATTGAAAATACAATTTCAAGATAAAAGTAATCCATTAAATAATTTAGGTATATTATTTTCTGCAAATCAAATGATATATCTTTTAATAGCAATGTGGGTTTATCCTACATTGCCAGATAAAATGTTAATGGTTATTGCTATGATTTTTGGAGCTCATTTATTACCTTATGGTTGGTTATATAATTCAAAATCATATATGGCATTGTCAATAATTATTCCAATATTATCTCTAATAGTTGGTTTGAATTTTGCAAGTTATATTCTTGCAATGATGATGATAGTAATAGAAATAATATTTAGTGTACTTTTATTATTTGAAAATAAGAAAATAGGAAATAATAGTTAAATAAATAGTAATTTGAAAGTGAGATAGTTATGAAAAAAATATTTGAAAAGCACGAAACATTATTTTGTATATTGTTAATAGTATTCTATATAATAGTAAATTCATATTGCATACAAAATTTTGGAATAGAAGATTATAGAAGTACAATCATAAATACAATATTTTCGTTAGTGTTAATTTTTGTGATAGTAAAACTAAAAAGAGTTTCTTATTATGGACTAGCAAAAGTAAGCAATTTAAAAAGATATTTATATTTTATACCATTATTATTGATTATATCAGTTAATCTATGGAATGGTATTAACATCAATAATACACCAAACGAAATAATATTTTATATTTTAACAATGATTAATGTTGGCTTTTTAGAAGAAGTTATCTTTAGAGGTTTTTTATTTAAAATGATGGAAAAAGACAATGTTAACAGAGCGATAATTATAAGTGCCTTTACTTTTGGTATAGGTCATATTATTAATTTGTTAAATGGTGCGAATTTAATTCCAACTTTAATGCAAGTATGTTATGCAATTTCAGCAGGGTATTTATTTGTTATAATATTTTATAAAAGTAAATCTCTTATTCCTTGTATCATAACTCATTGTTTAGTAAATTCGCTTTCTATATTTAATGTTGAAAACACAATATCATTATATGTAGCACCTATATTTTTAACAATAGTACCATTAGTTTATGCAATTTATATAAATAAAAGCATAAAAAAACAAGACATATAAATTACAATTTAGGAGTGAGATTTAATGAATAAGAAAATATTAGAAATTAAAAATTTGACGAAATATTATGGAAAAGTTCTAGGAGTAAAAGATTTATCGCTTACTCTTTATGAGGGAGAAGTATTTGGCTTTATTGGACCAAATGGAGCAGGAAAATCAACAACAATTAGGTCAATTATGAATCTCATTAATAAAACAGAAGGTTGTGTTTTACTAAATGGAAAAGAATTAAACAAAGATAATATTGCCTTAAAAGAATTAATCGGCTATTTACCAAGTGAAATTCATTTATACGAAGATTTGTCTGTGAAAGAAATGTTAGATTATCATGAATCATTTTATAAAAAGAATTGTCATAAAAGGAGAAAAGAATTAGTTAAAAAACTAAAACTAGATGAGTCTAAAAAAATAGAAGAATTATCTTTGGGTAATTCAAAAAAATTAGGCATCGTTCTAGCATTTATGCACGAACCAAAATTACTTATATTAGATGAACCGACAAGTGGATTAGATCCAATTATGCAACAAATATTTTATGATTTATTGAAAGAAGAAAAAGATAAGGGAACGACAATTTTTTACTCAACACATATATTAAGTGAAATTTCTAAAGTTTGTGATCGTGTTGGAATTATAAAAGATGGTCATCTAATAACTGTGGAAACAATGGAAGAAATGCAAAAGAAAAATTTAACATTTGTTACACTAGAATCAAATGAAATAACAAAAATTGTGGATGATTTAAAGTTAGATATTCACCCAAAAAAAGAAAATACAATCAGGTTTAAAAATGGATTATCTTCTGATAAACTTATAAAATCACTTGCTAAATATAAAATAGATAAAATATTAATAGAAGAAGCAACCTTGGAAGATGTATTCTTACATTACTATAAGTAGGAGGTAGATTATGTTTAAAAGAGAAATGAAAGTTAATTTTAAAAGTTTTCTAATATGGTTATTGTTATTAATTGGAATTTTTACAATATCATTTTCAATTTATCCATCCATTATAAATAGTGATAATATAAAAATGATGGATGAAATGATGGAAATGTTTCCAGCAGAAGTATTAAAAGCCCTTAATATGGATATTTCATCCATTGATAGTGTATTTGGCTGGTTGAAGTCAGAGGGCTTTGTGTTTGCATTATTGCTAATAGGATGTTATTCTGGAATTCTTGGATCTAACATCTTATTAAAAGAAGAAAGTGATAAAACAATTGAATACTTAAATAGTTTACCTATTAAACGAAGTACCATAGTATTAAATAAAGTTTTATGTGGATTATTGTATATAGTTTTAATGGTTGGAATTCTTGGAATATTTAATTATATAGGACTTTCTTTAAGTGGAGAATTTGATAAGAATTTATATATTTTACTTAGCATTACACCAATATTTTCTTCGGTAGTAATATACTTTGGATGTATGTTTTTATCAACTTTCACACATAAAACAAAAAAGATGCTAGGTATCAGTCTAGGGATAGTTTTAATCAGTTATGTATTACAAGTATTATCTTCTCTTGCAGAAACAACAGAATTTCTTAAATATTTCTCTGCTTTTACTCTTGCTGATATAAGAAATGTAATAATGGATATTTCTATAAATCCTTTGTTGATATTAATAAGTATTGGTTTATCTGTAATGTTTTTAGGATTAACTATAATTCGTTATAATAAAAAAGAATTGGTATAATTGTTAGATAAATTACAATTTATATAAAATGTAGGGATTGTCGATTTTTGACGAACGATTTTTGTTGAAATATAAGGTCTTGAAGTATATAATGTTAATGTAGCTACACAAAGGAAAAAAGGAGGAAAAATGAATAACAAAGACGATACTATACAAATTATTGAAAGTTACCTAAACATATTACTAAAGACATTACCAAACGATGAATATATAATGCTTATAGAAAATACCCCTATATTAAATGAGTATGATAATTTAATGAGTGAATTTAAAGAAGATAATTTATCAGAAACATTTTTACAACAAGTTTTATACTTAGTTAAAAATATAACAGATAATAAAGTTAAGAACTGCTTATAATAGTAGTTCTTTTTTTATGGAAAGGAGTTGATAAAGTTGATCTTAGCAATTACTAGGGATAATGAAAAATTAATTTATGAGGTATGTAAAGAAAATGGCTTTGAAAATCCACAAGTATTAACAGGTGTTGATAGTTTAAAAAAGTTTGCAGTTCAAGAACTTAGAAACTTAAATAATTATAAGCAAATTATAATAGATATTGCCTCTACAAAAGAAACAGAAAATGAAATAGTACAAGCAGTTGTAGCAATAAAAAGTATGTATAATATAAAAATAATAATAGTTGCTTTAGGTTTTCAAGAAGGTAACAGTTTACTTGCTAAATTGTTTAATGAAGGAATCTATAATTTTGTAAATGCTAGTACATATTTTGAACAAAAGGAGCAATTTAGAAATTGTTTAAGTAATGAAGGCTGTCAATATAAAGATGCTGTTAGATTTAGGCAAAAACTTGATGAAGAAAAAAAGAATAAAGTCATTATCAAAAAGGAATATAAAAAACTAAAACAATTTGTTAATATAGCAGTTGCAGGAACTGAAAAACACATAGGAGTTACTACACAATCAATACTGATTACAATGTTTTTAAAAAGCCTTAATATGAATGCTTGTTATATTTGTGCTACTGATAAAGATGAAATTAAAAATATTGAAACATTAGAAGGAGTGCTAAAAAAAGACGGATTTTATACATATAAAGGAATAGATTTGTATAGCAATGACAACAAAATTGATGCTATGCAATATGGATATGATTTCTATATTTATGACTATGGAATACTAAACGAAAATACTTTAGACAATTTCTTATCTAAGGAAGTAAAAATTATTGTTGGAGGTACTAAGGCTTGGGAAACCGATGAAACTTTTAGAGTATTAAGTTTATTAGAAAAAATACCTGAAGTAAATTATATTTTTAACTTTTCTAGTAATGAGGAAAAAGCTAAATTCAAAAGAATTTTAAAACAATATATAAAACATATATATTTTTCTGAATATACAACAGATACCTTTAATAGCAATATAAATACAGA
>JADIMN010000118.1 GCA_017694735.1 Candidatus Alectryobacillus merdavium | reverse complement strand
GTCCATATTACTATTGACGCAAGAATAAAATGGATACCTTTCTTTTGTTTTTTTATGCAATCTTTTTTTAATTGTTCTAAATTCATTTTCTAATCCTCTCTACAAATTACTGTTTATCTTTTTTAATTAAAGATCCTATTCCTAAACCAACACATAAACCTATACTTATTCCAAAACATATACATATAGGGATATTATCGGCGAACACTCCTATAATCACTCCTAATGATGTTCCAATGCACATTCCAATTGACATTCCTTCTAACATATATGTTTTTGTTTCATCTTTAATTTCTTGTTTGTTGACTTTTTTGTTTTTCATGATTTTTTCTCACTTTCAAATTGTAATTTATAATTACCTTATATATCTTTTATTTATATTTAAAATTGGTATTGATACTATTATTGTTACAATTAAAGTTATACAACAACTTAACAAACTATAATTAAATACAAATATTGCAGATAACCCATTTATTAAGCAATGAGTTAATATGCAAGGAAATACACCTTTCGATACCTTTCTTATTGTTGCCAAAGCATAACATAAAGTTAAACACATTATTCCAAAAAGAAAATAGTTCATATTTGCATTTGCTGTTCCTCTTATAAAAAATATTGGTAAATGCCATAACCACCAAATAATAGAAGTAAAGATTGTTGCTATATGAAATCCAAATTTCTTTTCCAATTCAGGTTGTAAAATCATTCTCCATCCAACTTCTTCATTTCCACCACCAAATAACATCATTGGTAAAATTACTATAAGCATAAATATAGGAGCACCAAATTTAAATCCATTTATTGCACACCCCAAAACATAATAAATCAATACAAATAAAATTACTAAAATATAAGTCCAAATATTATGTTTTATATCAAATATCTTTTTTAACCATTCTTTTAAATTCTTAACTTTGTTATTTTTCTTTAGTGATATATAAGAGGCAATAGTTGGGGAGAATCCCCCGATAATGTGCATAATCCTTAAAAATATATTATTTATTGTCAAGTTAAAAATTTGACTAATTAAAGCACAACCACCCCAAAATATTAGCATTATAACAAATGTTATTATTAAAAATTCCTTAACTAACTTTTTATTCATAAATACTCCTATCATCTCTACAAATTACTATTTATCTATTTCCTCTAATAATAAATCAAAATCTGATTTATCATCTTGTTTTCTCTAGAACTTCTGTCGGAAATTCCGACGGAAATCCCTTCTTTAAATTAACCACTCTTTTAAAATATTGTTGATATATTCTGTAATAATGCTTCGTTTATTTCAAATAATTCAGCAATCAAATCTTATGTGAACCATAAATCATTATTAATTAAAATTACACTAACTTAAAATCACTATTACTATACATAAGTAACACTTTCTTTCTAATTAATGTAGAGGTTAACATTACGATATCAAGCTGTTGATTGAATCATTGTTCATTTTCATCACTCATTTCATTATTTTCCCTTAAATATTTATCATAAAATTCGTCCATAGTAGAAATATAATGTTGATCCTGAATCAACCTATACTTTTCATATTCATTTTCTGCTTTTTCCACAGCTTGCTGATGAGAAATAGTCCCTGAATTTTTTAATACTCTTTTTCTTCTAAATTTTAACAAATCATCTGTAGCATTAATCCAATTCTGCATAGTCATAATGTGTCTTTCCTTAGCTTCGTCTTCTGCAAAAACCAAAAACATATTTGTTAAATCATTTAATTTATTTAATTCTTCTTCGTTTAAATAATTTTTAGCAATCACAACATCATACTTGTATATTAGTCCATCAGGTGAGTTCTTCCAATTAGTGAGACCCATATGTTCTTCTCGATGATTAGCCCTACTATAAATAAGTTCTGCTGCAGTATGACCGGTTATTGCAAAGTGAAGTTTATTTTGCACAATTTTAAAGAAAGTATAAGCTTCTTCACTTTTAGGATTATAATCTACTGATGTTGCAATAAATAAATCTGTGATTTTTTGATAAGACATTCTTTCACTTACCCTAATCGTTTTAATTCGTTCTAATAATTCATCAAAATATTTTGCATCATACTTATTTCCTCTAATAAATCGCTTATCATTTAATGCAAACCCTTTAATCATATACTCTTTTAATATTTTAGTTGCCCATATTCTAAATTCTGTTGCCTTTTTAGAATTAACACGATACCCAACTGCAATTATTGCGTCTAAATTATATATTTTGGTTTTATAGTTTTTACCATCAGAGGCAGTTATCGAGGTTTCCTCGATAACTGAATTTTCATTCAGTTCTTTCTCTTTAAAAATATTTTTCAAATGTAATGATATATTATCCACACTACAATCAAAAACTTTAGCCATCCCTTTTTGAGTGAGCCATAAAGTTTCATCTTTATATATTGCATCAACTACTATATTCCCACTTTTGTCTTTATAAATTAATAAGTTATTTTGTTCATTTAACATATATCTTTCATCTCCTTTCTCGTCAAAATATTATGGGGTTAACCTTGCGGTATCAACTAAAAACAAATACCTAATTTTTAACTGTTTTTGATTACTTTTTATTATTTTTTACTGTTTTTTTGAAAAAACGTGTAAGATCTATATACTAGCAAACCCTTTATTTATAAGGTTTTCTTGGAGGGGTTAAATAAATTGGTATCAAGCATTGAATCGGATTATTATTCATTCTCATCACTTCTTTCATAAATCTATTATATTATATCACGTTTTTACTCAAAGAAAAAAGTAGATATAAATCTACTCTATAAATTGTAATTTGTATTACTCTTTATCTTTTTTGTTATTTCTATATAATATACTAAATGTTAGTGTAAATAACATTGGTATAACTGAATAACCAGCATTATCTAATTTATGAGTGATTACCAGGTATCCACTAATTAAAGTCAAAATTGCAAATACAAAACTTAAAATCAAAAATATTTTTACCTTTAATTTTTCTTTATTCATAACTTTTATATCTCCCTTATATATTGTAATTTGTATTATAATATTACACGAACTAGTAGTTTAATTTAACAAATTACTATTTATCTATTTCCTCTAATAATAAATCAAAATCTGATTTATCATCTTGTTTTCTC
>JADIMN010000001.1 GCA_017694735.1 Candidatus Alectryobacillus merdavium | reverse complement strand
GCACAATGGTTTAGCGTTAAACAAGGCAGTGAAGAAATGGTAAGGAGTTGATAAATATGAAAAAGGTAGTTAGCGTTTTTATTCTTATTGGCGTAATGATGTTTTCAACACCGTGTTCTGCTTCGTTATTTGATGATTTAAGAAATAATCCGAATTATATCTATTATGGTGGTGCAGGTACAGGAATATCATTTTTTTTAGATAAAACTTCCATAAATGTAAATAAATATGAACCACCTGTTTATATTATTGCATTTATAAATATGTCATATAGTGCAGGTTTTCCAAAGGGAGGAACACCAGAAAGTGTTAGTCCCAAAACAGTATGGTATAAATATAATTATGACTCACGTAAAATGTATTTAGGAAGACAGAATGTAGATGGTATTCTTTCCTGGGAGTATATTGATACTAAAAATGCAAATAAAAATAGTGCTCTTAATTCTATAATAGCTGGAGGAGAAATTGCTTTTTACTTGGCATATAATATAAATTTTTATAAAGATGGACCATTATCTTGGTATGCAAAAAGTTATTTTGAAAGTTTAAAGTGAAATAGGTGATAATTATGCGTAATTTTTTGGGTTTAATTTTATGTGTATGTTTACTGTTTTCAGGAAATTGTTTTGCTATGCAGTTCTCGCAACCGGTTAAAATTGGTGGTATTTGTTTAAATCAAAGTACTAAACAAGGAATATCTGTAGAAGATGCTTCATATAATAATGGAGATTATTATACTGGTGTATTAAAAAACAATCGAAGTACTTATGGAAAAGGTGTAGCACGGTTTGGTAATGATAAAGATGCATTGTATGTACATTATAATTATTATACAGATCTAGGTAAGTTTTATTTTGGCGATAAAGATAAACAAAATACTATTGTTCCACCAAATATTATAACAATTTATGATATTTATAAAATCCGTTCAAATGAAGGAATAACTATATATCC
The DNA here is from genome assembly GCA_017694735.1 of Candidatus Alectryobacillus merdavium. Taxonomy (GTDB): domain Bacteria; phylum Bacillota_I; class Bacilli_A; order RFN20; family CAG-826; genus Alectryobacillus; species Alectryobacillus merdavium. The sequence continues at coordinate 1,622 of JADIMN010000001.1, read as the reverse complement.
ATTATATAGATTTTATAGTGCTGAATCAGATTATTTTATCATTGGCAGAAGAACTGACGGTAGATTTGTAAAATATATTGATACAAAAGAAATAACTAAACGATATTTTGGCGAAAATACTCATGTCATATATAAAAACATCTCCACGCAAGGAGATACTTTAACTATGGAATATCAGCGTTATGGAAATAAACAAATTGTTGAGGGAGAATTTTACTTTAAGTGGGATGATAATGCTCAATGGTTTAGCGTTAAACAAGGCAGTGAAAAAGTGGTAAGGAGTTGATAAATATGAAAAAGTTATTAGGTGTATTTATTTTAATTATGGTAATGACTATACCGGCTATTTCATCAGCTTCACTATTTAACGATCTAAGAAATGATCCAAATTATATTTATTTAGGACATATTGGAACTGGTACGGGTTTATTTTTAGATAAAACATCAATAAATGTACATGAATATAATCCACCATATTATACTATAGCCTGTGTTAATTTATGGTGGGCTTATCCTGATCCTCGAAAGGATGAACTGTTAAAAACTCGTGTCCATAGATATCGTTATGATTATGCAAAGAAAAAAATTTATTTTGAAAAACATGATATAAATAATAATCCGTATTGGGATGAATTAAATCCTAAAGAATTTTTAAAGATGGAAAGCAGCCAAGCCTTTTTAGTAGAACCGGAATTAGTCTTTTATCTGGCATATAACATTAGCTTCTATGATAAACCATTATCTCCAAAGGCGAAAGCGTATATCAACAGCGCTGAAAAGAGTGTTTATTAATTGTTGTAAACGACAGGAGTAAATCATCATGAAAAAAGTAGTATTTTGGATATTAATACTGATATGTATTTCATCCACTGCATTAGCTTTTCCGAAAGATGAGAACGGTTATAAAGAATTTTATTTTGGAGAAGATGTTAATGATATTTTGTCTAAATATGAAGTGATATCTGTTAAAAATAATGATGATGGTTCAGTGGTTTATACGATTGAATATGAAAATAACAGTTTGGAACAATACGATATATTAGCTGCTCCTGATATACAGCTGGAGTTTAAAGACGGCAAATTGTGTTCGATAAACAGATTTTTTATAGGAGCTTCGCTAAAACACGCGGCACTGTCATTTTTGGAATTGGCAGGTGGGATAGAAAATAATTTTGGTAAAGTAAATGCAATTGAAAAATCCGACGAAGATAAAACAGTTTATTATATCTGGCAGGGAGACCATTGTAATATTATTCTTGTAGTCGGTTTAAATCCGCTGGATATTCCTGAACCAGATGTTGAATTATATCGCATATTCTTTACAATTTGGCCGGTAGAATAATCATGATATATAAGAATTTGTGAGGTGGTGTTATGTTTAAATTAAAGATATGGATAATGACTTTCTGTTTATGTATATTATTTTCCGGCAGTGTTTTGGCTGCGGAATATAACGGCGAATATACTGTAGAATTGGGAAGTGTCTGGCGTCTGGAACAGGACGCTCTATATGATGTAGATAATTTTTCTATGGCGGAACTTGCCAATCCTGGTTTGAAATTCGTGAAAACGGGCGATGTAGTAGTCGGGGCATTTATACGTGAAAACGGTCAACTGTACAG
>JADIMN010000117.1 GCA_017694735.1 Candidatus Alectryobacillus merdavium | reverse complement strand
ATTTTAGATGCAGATATTACAGGTCCATCTATTCCAAAGGTTTTTCATTTGCAAGGAAAAGTTTCTGGTACAGGCCTTGGTATAACACCAGCAACGACTAAATCAGGTATAAAAATTATTTCTACAAATTTAATTTTAGATAATGAAACAGACCCTGTAGTTTGGCGTGGACCAATTCTTGGTGGAGTTGTAAAACAATTCTGGTCTGATGTAAATTGGGGCGAAGTTGATTATATGTTCGTAGATATGCCTCCAGGAACGGGAGATGTACCACTTACAGTATATCAATCTTTACCAATTGATGGTATTATTGTTGTTACTACACCACAAGAACTTGTTTCCATGATTGTAGAAAAAGCCGTTAATATGGCAGGCCTTTTAAGTATTCCTATTTTAGGTATTGTAGAAAATATGTCTTATTTTGTTTGTCCTAATTGTAAAGAAAAACACCATATTTTTGGACAATCTAAATTAAAAGAAGAAGCTGAAAGATATGGTATTACAAATACTGCTACATTGCCTATAGAACCATCTTTAGCTCAAAGATGTGATGCCGGTACATTTGAAGATTTTGAAGGAGATTTTCTTAATTCTTTAGGTAGTATCTTAGAAGGTAAATAAATATATGGGGTCTTTTCGATAAATTATTTTGTCGAAAAGGCCTTTTTGTTTACTGCTATTTTAAATTAGTTGACAATAAAACTTTATTAAAATAAATTGTAAAAATTTTTCTATGTATGAACAATATTGTGATATACTATTAAAGAAATAACTTTTTGTAAAAGATATTTATAACAATTGAGAGGAATTTGCATGATAGAATTACCAAGCATCCAACAATTAGAAAATTTTATTATTTATAGTCAGTTTAAAGATTTTGCACTTGCTGCAGAAAAAGCAGGTATAACTCAATCAGCTTTTCGTTTTCAAATGAAAAAGTTAGAAGAAACAGTAGGTATACAATTAATAACACATAACAATAAAAATAGTGAATTAACCGATGATGGCAAATTATTTTTATCTAAGGTAGAAAATATTGTAGAGCAATTACGACAAGCTGTTAAAGATATAAAAACTTCTGGCGGCGAACAAGTTTGCTTGTCTGTTGGAGCTTTGATGTCTTTAGGTGATGTTTTACTTGACCAGCATTTAACGTATTTTAAAAAATACAATGCTAATATTAAAATAAATTTATCTAATTTAGAAGCTAATTCATTATTATCACGTTTAGAAGATGGCAGCATTGATATTATTTCTACATTTACATTGGAAAATTTAGATGAAAATGAATATGAAAATATTTTCTTTTGTAATGAACGCATGGTTTATTATGCGCCTAATATTCAAAACGGCAGTAATATCATTAATATCGAAGAAATTTGTCAATATCCTTTAGTGCAATACTCACCATATTATTTAATGTATGAAACAATTCAGGACTACTTTAAGAAATATAATTATTCACCAGAAATAGAAGCATGGTTTTCTACACCGTATGCTATTATGCATTATTGCCAACAAAATCAAGTCGGTGCCGTTTTATCTGAGCGTTTATTAAATGCTATGGGCTTTTATGATGGATACTATGCAATAGACCCTAATTTTAGCTTAAAATGTCATTTATTATATAAAAAATCAAATCCTAAATATAAATATATAAAAATCTTTACTGATTATATTGACAAATTATATAATAAAAAGTAATTATTTAAATTTATCGTTATTAAATTGGCAATGAATAATAAAATAAATATCTAACACAACCAAGAGCCTTTACTTAGCTAAAGGCTCTTACATTATAATAAGAAATAAAAATAAAAAATTAAAGTAATTTATATACATAATTTTAATAAATATTGGTGATAATAGAGAGGTTTTTATATGAAATTAACGGTTTTACTTGATAATAATACGTATATTGACCAATATTTTTTTGGTGAACCTGGACTTAGTTATTTATTAGAAACTGATACAGAGAAAATTTTATTTGATACAGGTTATTCGGGTATTTATTTAAAAAATGCAAAACTTATGCATGTAGATTTATCAAATATCACACATTTAATTATTTCACATGGGCATAGTGACCATACGGGTGGTATAACACATTTATTAAATTATGGATTGAAAAATGTGCAATTTATAGCGCACCCTAATTGTTTTGATAAAAAACGCAAAAATGGTAAAGATATAGGTTCATCTGTTAAACCTGAAGACTTAGAGTCGTATTTTTCTTTAAATTTGACAAAAAAACCATATTGGATAAATGAAAATCTTGTATTTTTAGGTGAAATTCCTACGATTTTTGATTTTGAAAGAGTGCCCGTAGGTGAAAGATGGATAGATGATAAATGGGTGCCAGATGTTAATATTGATGATAGTGCACTTGCTTATAAAACGGATAATGGTATATTTATTATTACGGCTTGTTCCCATAGTGGTATTTGTAATATTGTCGAATATGCTAAAAAAATATGTAATGATGAGCAAATTTTAGGTATTATCGGTGGTTTTCACTTATTAAAAAATGACGCTAAATTGCAAAAAACGATTGAATATCTAGCAAAACAAAATATACCGACACTTTATCCGGCACATTGTGTTTGCTTAGAAGCCAAAATAGAAATGAGTAAACGACTTAATATTAAAGAAGTTGCTACTAACTTTAAATTGACAATATAATATATATTATATTAATTATTTTTGGTGTAATTTTATAAATTAAATATTTTATTTATATAAAGCATTATGAAAAAGACTGCTATTAAAATCTATCAAACTAGAATAATAGCAGTCTTTTTTATTAAATTATTTTGTTCTGGGAAGAATATGTTCGATTACCAATAATATTAAGAGGGTTACCAATTAATTGGATATTTGTCTGATAAATAATATCTTCAGAACTAGTGCCAATCATTAAATCAGCCATTCCAGGTTCAATTACAAATTGCATTTCTTCGTTGTAGTATCCTAATTGTTTAGTATTTATAGTAAATAATATAGTTTTACATTCATTTGATTTCAGTGTTATTTTTTGAAAAGCAATTAATTGTTTATTAGGACGTATTACATGAGCTTCTTTAAAATAGTAATAAATTTGAACTACTTCAGAGCCAGCAAATGAACCTGTATTTTTTATTTTGCAGGATAATTTTATATCATCACCTAATTTAATAGTTTTGTTTTCTATATTGATATCAGAAATTAAAAATGATGTATAACTTAATCCAAACCCAAATGGATATAATGGACTATAAATTCCATCAATATATCCACCGCTAAAGATGGTTGACATAGCTTTATCACCGATAGAATGATATCCACTACCAACTTTATGATTGTAATATATAGGAATTTGTCCAACACTTCTTGGTATAGTAAAAGGTAATTTTCCACTAGGATTTGCATTGCCTTTTATAATATTTGCAATAGCTTTTCCACTGTATGGGCCTGGTAATCCTGCATATAAAATAGCTTTGATGTTTTTAGTAGAAGAAATATTATATATTGTACCGTACATTATCAATATTATAGGTTTATTTGCCATTTGTAGTTTTGATAATAATTTTTGTTGTAATCCAGGTAAATCCAAAGTGCATCTATCTTTGCCTTCGCCTATTGTTACATTAACCCAACCACAATTACCACCTACAGTTAAGATAATAATATCACTTTCTTGTGCGATTTTATAGGCATTTTCAATATCATCAAAATTTGTATTAGTTATATCACAACCCATGGAATAATTTAGTTTGTAAAATGTTTCTAATTCTTCTTTTAATGTCGTTGCTTGTATATTTTGCATGATAGTATTTGTGTTATTTAAATAATTCCAATCTGTATTTTGGAAAATATTGTACATGGAATTGAAACTTTGACTATCTTGCATTTTATTTTCTTCATCAATAACACCATTAAAAGAAATGTCTTTGTTGCTTTTATTTTTTAATGCTTGAACCATTTCTATATATGCTGGATAAGAATATCCACTAATTGTATATCTTTTACTATTTGCATGAGGTCCTATTAAACCTATTGTACAATTTGAAGTTATTGGCAAAATATGTTCTTTATTTGATAATAATACAATTGAATTTTCAGCAATTTGTTCACTGAATTTTTTCTTAGTATTGTTAGTTAACTGATTAAAAATATTTTTTTCTTCAATATATGGTTTTTCAAATAAGCCTAATTTAAATTTTATGGTTAAAACACGTTTTACAGATTCATCGATAATGTGTTCATTTAATTTATTATTTTTTACGAAATCGGTCAAATGTCTATATGTACCACTGACAGGAATTTCAGTATCTAAACCGGCTTTTTTAGCTAATAATCCAGCTTCAGCATAAGTTTGAGCTATTTTAAAATAATCATATATTTTCCAAATAGCAGCTCCATCAGAAGTTAATAATCCTTTAAAGCCCATTGTTTTACGGAGTAAATCATGAATGATTTCTTTATTACAACCAACAGGTAAACCGTCAATTTCTGAATATGAAGCCATCATACCATCTAAATTAGCAATTTTATCCATTGCTTCAAATGGTGTAGCAAAAACTTCATAAAGTTCTTTTTTGTTTAAACGTGTAACAGCTGTATTTAATCCGCCTTGTGTTTCAGCATAACCTAAAAAATGCTTAGCTATGCAACTAACGTTTTTACTTTGTATACCTTTAACATAATTTATTCCCATTTGAGTAGTTAAATATACATCTTCGCCAAAAGTTTCATAGCATCTTCCCCAGCGTAAATCTCGGGATATATCAACTACTGGACTCATGACAGTATTTATACCTACAGCATGGCACTCTTCACCTATAATTTCTGCCATTTTCTTTACTAAAGAAGGTTCCCATGTTGCAGCTAAATTTAACATGGAAGGAAAAATTGTACCCTCTTTTCCAGGATAACCAACTAAACTTTCACTTTGAAGTATAATAGGTATACCTAATCGTGTTTCTTCAATAAAAAATTTTTGGATACTATTACTAGTCTTTACTATTTTTTGAGGACTTACTAATCCTACAAGTGAATATTGTGTTATCCGTCCATAGCCATTTTTACCGAATGATTTTAATTTAGTATAATCTATTTGTATAATCTATTTCGCCGTTAAATATAAAGTTTGAAGGTAATTCACTACATAATTGCATTACCCCTCTTCATTTAAGAAAAAAAGGCTTAAGTTTAAAACTTAAGCCTTTTTTTCATGCATCGCGTTTTGC
>JADIMN010000116.1 GCA_017694735.1 Candidatus Alectryobacillus merdavium | reverse complement strand
CTCTTAAGATTTTAATAAGTTCAATAACAGTAGACATTTATTATTCCTCCGTTTTGCTTTCGCTTACTACTTCTGCTTCTGCGTTTTCAGTATTTTCTTCTGTTTTAGCCTTTGTTGTTTTTGTTTTTTTTGAAGTCTTTTTCTCTACAGGATTTGCAGTTTCCTTTTTAGCTGCGTTTTCTCTTTCAGCTAATTGTTTTTCATATGCTTCTTTTCTTAATCTTTTTTGTTCTCTAATTGCAGCTAATCTAGCAGCATTTTCTTTTTCGACAATTTTAACAGCATCTTTCATTGTGATGTCTTGTTCTTCATCTTTTAAGTGAGCTGCTTCTGGTGTAGCTCCTTTTCCTTCTCTTACAGCATCAGCAAGAAGTTGAACTAATAATTTAACTGATTTTACCGCATCATCATTTCCAGGAATGACATAATCAATATTGTCTGGACCACTATTTGTATCAACAATTGCAAAGACTGGAATACCAATCTTTTTAGCTTCTCTAATTGCATTCTTTTCAACTGTAGGATCAACTACAACAATAGCATTTGGAAGTTTTCTCATTTGCTTAATACCATCAAGGTTCTTTTTGAGTTTTTCCATTTCTTTATGCTTTAATGCAGCTTCCTTTTTAGTTTTTGTAGTAAATTTTCCACTTTGTTCATCTTCTTCAAGTTGCATTAAATATTTAATTCTATCTAAGAAAACTTTAAAGTTAGTTAAAGTTCCACCTAACCATCTATTGTTTACATATAATGAACCGCTGCTTTCAGCTTCTTCTTTAATAATTGGAGCAATTTGTGGTTTTGTACCAACAAATAAAACTTTACCATTTTGTAAAACAATTTCTTTTAAAGCGTTATAAGCTTTTTCAATGCATTCAGCTGTTTTTGCTAAATCAATAATGTAAATGTTGTTTCTTGCTGTGAAAATATATGGTTTCATTTTTGGGTTCCATTTTCTTGTTGCATGTCCGAAATGAACTCCATTTTCAAGCAATCTTCTTAATGTTACAATTGGAGCATTAGGATCAAAAAATTGAGCCATGCTTTCTTCACTTGTAACTGCACTAGCTTCATTTTCACTAGTTGTTTCTGTTGAAACTTCAACAGTTTGTTCTTTTAATTCTTCACTCATTTAAATTTCCTCCATTTGTTTTTATCCTCCATCACTTCGAACAAACTCCCCGCTAAAAGAACAAATTAGCGGACTAGGAATTTGAATCCATGATGTGTGTATTTTTGCTTTTTCAAAAAGCATTTTATTATATTATATTTATATTAAATATTCAATTATTATCTTTGTTTTTCTTTGCTCTTGGAAAAAACGACTCAAATTGCTTTATCATTGCTTGAGTTGTAGTATGAGTATAAATCTGTGTTGTATTAATAGACTCATGGCCGAGTAATTCTTGAATTAATCTTAGATCTGCACCGTTTTCAAGTAAATGTGTGGCAAAAGTATGTCTTAAAGTATGAGGATGAAGTGAAATATAAACACCATTTTTTTCACCTATCTTTTCAAAAATATATTCGACTCCTCTTGTAGTTATTCTTTTACCTTTTGCATTTAAAAATAAGGCATTTATTTTCTCACCACTAATTGATAATAAATCTCTTCTTAAGGTGTTAATATAATTAATCATTACCTCTTTACTAGCATTGCTAAAAGGTACGACTCTTTCTTTTTTTCCTTTACCAAAAACTCTTATAAATCGATTTTTAAAGTCAATTTGTTGAACATCTAAATTACATAATTCAGAGACTCTCATTCCGCTTGAATATAATAATTCAAGAATAGCTTGATCTCTTAAAGCAAGCTTATCAGTTCTTTTTTTGTTTGCTTCAAATAAAGCGTTTATTTCTTCTAAAAATAAAACTTTTGGATAAGTGATTTCTGCTTTAGCAGTCTTTAAATTGATAAAAGGATTTTTATTTAAATATTTTTCTTCATTTAAAAAATTATAATAATGTCTTATTGCTGCTACTTTTCTTTTAATTGACTTTTTTGAAATACCCTCATCTAGCAACTTTTTTAAAAAGAATCGAATTTGGTCACGAGAAATCGTATCAAGCATTAAATTATTCTCATCTAAATATTGATTGTATTGTTCTATATCTTTTTTATAAGACTTTACGGTACAATCTGAATAATTTTTTAAATATTTTAAATAAATAATAAATTCGCTTAATAAATTCTTCATAGATTTTGAACAAAATTTTTAATACTATTTAAAGACTCTTCTCCTTTTTCAATTTTATTCTTTTTATTTACACCATACATTATCCCATAATTTGCATTCATTGGAGAAAATTTTTTATTTTCTTTATTCGTTATATAAGAAATAAGAGAATATAGCATAGTATTTTTTGGAAATTCTAAAGATCTATTTTCTAATTTTAAATATAATTCAATTGCAGCATATAATCCACTTGCTGCACTTTCTACATACCCTTCAACACCACACAACTGACCAGCAAATACAATGTTTTCATTACTCTTTAAAGATAAATCGATATTTAAAAGTGCTGGAGCATTAATATAAGAATTTCTATGCATTAATCCATAACGAACAAATTCAGCATTTTTTAATCCCGGAATCATTGAAAACACTCTTTTTTGTTCAGAGTATGTTAAATTAGTTTGAAAACCAACGATGTTATATAAACTTCCAATCGCATTATCTTGTCTTAATTGAACAACGGCATAAGGATGAGGATATTTCTCAGTTTCTAAACCTCTTGGTTTTAATGGGCCAAATCTTAAAGTATCAACACCTCTTTTTGCTAATACTTCTACAGGCATGCATCCTTCAAAATAATTTTTATCAAAATCATGAATATACGCAAGTTTTGCATTTATTAATTCGTTGTAAAAACTTAAATATTCTTCTTTATTAAAAGCACAATTAATATAAGAATCATCGCCTTGTTCATATCTTGACTTTTTATAAGCAATATTCATATCTATCGAGTCTTTTAATATTAAAGGAGCACTAGCATCAAAGAAAAATAAATTTTCTTGATTTGTTAAATTTGAAATTGTTTGAATAAGACAATTACTAGTTAAAGGACCGCTTGCAACAATATATATTTCATCTTCTTTAAATTCTTTCGCTTCTTCATTAATTAAAGTAATATTTTTATTTTGTTTAATTTTATTATCGATATATTTTGCAAAACCATCCCTATCAACACTTAATGCATTGCCACTTGGAACTTCATTTTTATAAGCAGATTCCATTATTAAAGAACCTAGAACTTCAATTTCTTTTTTTAAAAGTCCACAAGCATTATCAAGTGCTTTACTTTTCAAAGAATTGGAACATACAAGTTCTCCACATAAACTTGTATGATGAGCACCAGTACTTTTTTGCGGTCTCATTTCATACAAATTAACTTTATATC
>JADIMN010000115.1 GCA_017694735.1 Candidatus Alectryobacillus merdavium | reverse complement strand
CAACTTGATAGTTTACCTTTTTTACTGGTGTATAGATAGAATCTATTGGAAGTACAGATATATCTTGATTAGGTTTCTTATTTTTTTCAGATGAATTATATCCTCTTCCTCTGTCAGCAGTCATTTCAATTTTTAAATGACCACCTTCTGAAACAGTTGCTATATGTAAATCTGGATTTAATATTTCTACTGTTCCATCAGTGATAATATCTCCTGCTAATACTTCACCTTCACCTTTATGGTCTATTCTCAATATTTTCTCTTCATTTTCTGAAAATTTTAACCTAACACTTTTTAAGTTAACTATAATTTCCGGTACATCTTCTACAACATTTGGAACTGTTGAAAATTCATGTAATACACCATCAATTTTAGCACTTGTTATTGCACATCCTGGTAGTGATGAAAGTAGTATTCTTCTTAAAGAATTTCCGATTGTTACTCCATACCCTCTTTCTAATGGTTCACATACAAATTTTGCATAATTATTTGTATCATCTACCTCTAGACATTCAATATTTGGCTTTTCAAATTCTATCATTTTTACCTCCTAATATTCGAGATTATATCTCAAACTCTTTACAATCTTCATAGGTTTCTTTTGTAAAATCATTACAATTCCTATGAAACCTTCATAAATTAATTTCTTGAGTAAAGCTCTACTATTAAATGTTCTTCAATTGGAATATCAATATCTTCTCTAGACGCTAATCTTAATACTTTACCACTCATTTTTTCATTATCTTTTTCTAACCAAGCTGGAACTGGTCTCTTAGCAGATTCTTCAATATTTGCTTTTATTGTTGCATTATCATTTCTGTTTTCTCTTACTGTAATCACATCTCCTGGTTTTACTAAATAAGATGGAATATCTACTTTTTGACCATTTACTTCAAATTGAGCATGATTAACAAATTGTCTTGCTTGTGCTCTTGATGTTCCAAATCCTAATCTATATACAACATTATCTAATCTACTTTCTAAAATTTGTAATAGGTTTTCACCTGGTACACCTTTTCTATTTGAAGCCATTTCAAAATATTTTCTAAATTGTTTTTCTCCAACTCCATAATATGCTTTTGTTTTTTGTTTTTCTCTTAATTGAGTTCCGTATTCAGAAAGTTTTGCTCTTTTTTGTCCATGTTGTCCTGGTGCATAATTTCTTCTTGATATACTACATTTATCTGAATAACATCTATCACCTTTTAAGAACAATTTTTGTCCTTCTCTACGGCATACACGACATTGTGCGTCTTTATATCTTGCCATTTTATTTCTCCTTTCTATTAATGTCAGGGACACTCCTTACCTCTTGGTCACTTCCACTCAGTTTAAGGAATATCCCCTCCCCTTGTGATTTACTGTTGACCTTTGCTAAAGTTATCTTCCCTGTTTTTATTTTATTCTCAGGACACACCTTACCTTTGCTAGGTTTTATCCTCTTTTCTATTTTTTCTATTTAAATTATACTCTTCTTCTTTTTGGTGGTCTACAACCATTGTGTGGTATTGGTGTTACGTCTTTGATTGCACTAATTTCTAATCCTGCTGTTTGTAAAGCTCTGATTGCTGCTTCTCTACCAGCACCTGGTCCTTTAACAAATACTTCAACTGTTTTTAATCCATGTTCCATAGCCGCTTTTGCTGCTGTTTCAGCAACTTGTCCAGCTGCATATGGTGTGCTTTTTCTAGAACCTTTAAATCCTAATTCTCCAGCACTTCCCCATGAAATTGCATTTCCTTGTACATCTGTAATGGTTACGATTGTATTGTTAAAACTAGAATGAATGTGTGCTTGACCTTTTTCTATATTTTTTCTATTTCTTCTGGCAACTGGTTTTCTAGTTGTATTTTTATTAGCCATTGTTATGAATTCCCTCCTTTATTTAAGTGAAATTATCTCTATTTTTGTATAGAATTTATCTATATTCATTTTGATTTTTTCAATCCCACACTTCTTATAAAATTAACTAAATGTGCAGATTGATGCTTTTCTTTTTTTGTAAAATTAATGAAAAGTATTAAGATGTGCATTTTTGATATTTATTACAAGCCGAAGGTGTACGTTTGTACATCGAGGTTTGGAATAAATAGCGAAAATGTGCAGATTGATGCTTTTCATCGATTTTAATCGATTTTTAATTATTTTTTACTCTTACTAACTAACTTTCTAGGACCTTTTCTTGTTCTAGCATTTGTTTTTGTTCTTTGTCCTCTAACTGGAAGACCTCTTCTATGTCTTAATCCTCTGTAGCATCCAATTTCTGTTAATCTCTTGATGTTTAATGCTACTTCTCTTCTTAGATCACCTTCAACTTTGTATGATTCATCAATAACTTTTCTGATGCTATTAACTTCATCATCAGTTAAATCTTTTACTCTAGTATCTGGATTAATACCAGCTTTTTCTAAGATTTTTCTAGAACTTGATACACCTATTCCATAGATATATGTTAGTCCTATTTCTACTCTTTTTTCTTTAGGTAAATCTACTCCTGCTATACGAGCCATATGTTTTTGCACCTCCAAAATATTTTTTTGTTTTTCTTATTATTTTTATCTTTAATTGTTTTGTCTTAATTCCATTTAAAGGTGAAATGCTACTGGTGTTTACCCCAGTCTTTAAATTTTCTTAAGACATATATATAAACACAAATTTGATATGTAAATCATTTCTGATTTCACAGCCGCTATCCAATTTGTGTTATTAGCATGTTTTTAAGACTATCCTTGTCTTTGTTTGTGTTTAGGGTTTTCGCAAATTACTCTAATTTTCCCTTTTCTTTTGATTACTTTACATTTATCGCATATTGGTTTTACTGATGGTCTTACTTTCATTTTTTGCACCTCCTAAAAT
>JADIMN010000114.1 GCA_017694735.1 Candidatus Alectryobacillus merdavium | reverse complement strand
ATTATAAAACCTCCTTTTAATAGAATAACAAAGAAAAAAGTGGATGGGTGTTTTTTTACCCTTGTCCACTTTTATCCTAGCACTCCAATATGAGTCCTCTTTTTTATATATTTATATATAATTATATAATTTACTTTAGTTGACTAAAATATTCTATTATAGTAGTATATGCTTAGACCCAAAAGTGGAGGTTTTTTAATTTTATGAAGAAAATCAAAATGTTAAGTGTCCTAGCTTTACTAGGAGTAATGGCTACTTCACTCGTTGGATGTGATAATACAGGAAGTAGCACTCAAACTAGCGGAACAGATAATACTACTACATCAGATGTTACTAATAGTAGTGATAGCAGTTCATCATCTTCTGATACTACAAGTGTTATTGATGACATTGTTGTTCCTGTTCAATGGGAAATGAATACAGTTTATACAAAATTTCAAACTAATAGAGATAGCGCAGAAGGATTAGTTGCTAATTCTGGTAGTTTTATTTCAAATGAGGGTAAATTTAGAGTTGGTACTGTTAATGCTGTAAATATAATGCCTGTTGTATATGGCTTTGATATGTTGTTAGGTGAAATCGTTCCAATTAGTGAGCTTGATAAAAATGATGTTGATGTTAAATTATATGATCAAAACAATGATGAAGAATTAAATTATTCTGATTACTTTTTAGATAATGATTTTGATCTATTAAAAAGTATTGGAAGTTTAAAATTTAAAGAAGATATTGATGTATCAAAACCACGAGATATTAAATTAGTATTTTCTTATTTAGCATCAGATGATACAGATTCATTTAAAGATTTAACTCTTGAAATTAGTATTGTTGATGGTGGATATAATATTACCGATGCAAAACAATTAGTTTTAATTGATAATGCTAAAAGTAGTGAATCTTATGGTGTAATTTATAGTGGTTACGAAGAACTTAAAAAAGAAGTTTTAGGTGTAAGTGATTTAACTGGAGTACAAACCAGTTATGAAGATTTTATTATTTTTAATGATATAACACTTTCTAAAGAAGATTTACCATCTACAGTTATGTGGAGTGAGGAGATTAATGCTAATGTTAGTGAAGATTCTCCACTATATGGAACATTAATAGACTGGCTTTATGTTTATGAACATGAATTAAATTCTAGTAATGAAGGTAGTGATTCATTTAATTTATATGGAAATTATAATCGTATTTCTTTAGGTGAAGATTTCCCTTGGATTAGAAGTGATGATAGATATAATGATCCAGAACCAAGTGTAATTGAAGCTGGAGATGGCGCTACAGCTTCTGTTAACTCACATGCTACATTATTTGGTAATGATTCTTATGATTATGCAAACATTAATTATAACTTTAATATAGTTGATTTAGCTGTTACTGGAAATCAAGGTGTTGGAAGTAGTCAAATAATTGATATTAACAATACACCTGAGGATAAAAGTGATGATGCTGTTTGTGGTGGACTCTTATTTAGTAAATCTGGTTGTATTTTAAACTTTGATAATGCAAATATTAGTAAGTTCTTTACAATCAATGTAAACAACGGTGCTGGCAGTACAAACACATTAACTAGTAGACAAGGAGAAAGAGCTACTTTAAATGTTGTTGATTCTAGATTAAGTGATTGTTTTTCTACTATGTTATTTAATTATTCTGAATCTTTAATTAATGTTGAAAGTAGTGTATTAGAAAAAAGTGGAGGATTTTTATTTATAAATCAAGCACTAGCTTTAGACAATAAAGATTCTTGGGCACATGATTTAAGTGAAGAAGAAAAAGCACTTCTTAAAGGTAGTGATGTAATTGTTGATAGTGAATCAATTTTAAATAACTTTGTTACTGGAGAAGGTGGATGGTTTGATATTTATGGAGCAACTTCTGCTGTTGCGAGTATTAAGGGTTTAGTTGATCCAGCAATGAATAAAATTGATAAAGGTATGTTTAATTCTGATGGTAGAATGAATAGCATTGTTTTAACAATGAATTCTAATATGGAAACTGCTGGTCCTTTATCTGGAAATATGAATGCTTTAATTAAAATTGGTGATGTTACTTACTTAGATTATCAAGATGGAAAAGAAGAAATGGATCAAGCAATGAGTGGTATAGATTTATCTAATCCATTAACTCTTGCAGCACTTTTAAGCGCTGCTACAAGTTATGATTATGGTGCATCATTCTTTGCAAAATACCCTACAGTTCTCTTATCAAATGGTAAGAATTTAGATAATAGTGTTTATTACAACACTATTTATGGAAATATAACTGATGGAGATATAACTGATTTAAGTGCAGTTACTTTAGAATCAATGATTAAATCAGCAGTTGGTTTAGGACCAATTGAAGGAAGTGATGGTAGTAAGATGGTAAATAAATACTTAAGTTTATTCTACTATTTTGGTCAAAAACCAAGTGTTCCAAGTGATTTAAGTAAAATTGCTAGCGATTATGCTGCATTTAATGGAAGCAATGCATATAATTTAGTTGTTGAACTATTTAATGTATAAAAATATATAATTTTATAAAAGTAGCCAAATGTTTAATATTAAAAATATCTCTAAAAAGACTATTGTATTATCTACAATTAGTGTAATAAGCCTTGTTTTATTCATACTTCTTATATGTCTTACATCAGGTATGAGATATTTTTATTTGGCTACTTTTTCTTATTTATTATTAATGTTATTAATTTTATTTGGAACAAAGTTAATATTAAATAAGTTTTCTAAACAAGATGTAAATATACTACCTTTATATGAAAATAAAAGTATTAAAAATAAAACTAAAAATTTATTAATTAAAATTAGAAATTACTTTCAAGTTGATGAAAACATAATTACTTTTATTAAAAGGGTTTTCGCAGTATTTTTAGTTTTATTTTTAATAGTTAGAACAATTGGGGGATATGATTATTTAGAACAAGAAGTTGTTGGTTTAACTAGTTCTTTTATGTCTCCTTTTTATGTTGGAGTAAGTGTGATATTTAATCAAATTTATACAGCATGTATATTTTTAGTTGCTATATCTCAATTTTTAAATTCAAAAATATTTCATGTAATAAATAAATATCTTGTAACTCCTTTATTTATTTTATGCAGTATTTGCATGCCTTTAATTGTTGAAGGAATAGTTGGTAATGTTTTTAGTAATGGTACATTAAGTTATGATCCATATTATTTTAGAATAATTTTTATGGCATTAGAGTATGCTAGTGTTCTTGGGCTTTTAACATATATTTGGATATATGATTATAAAATTGAATTTAAAAAAGAATATGTATTTCCAATACTAATTACATCTATTTTAATTATTTTAACTTTACCAAATGATTATATGTTTAAAGTACTTTTTCAAGAAAGTTACTTAAATATTCCAACACCAATAGATTTAAATTATACCCACAGAATAATGATATATTTAGCATTTATTTTGCCAGTAATTTATTTTGTATTGTTATATAAATTTGATATTCCACATAGAAGAGCGTTTTTAACTTTTATTTCTTTCATGGCTTTATTTTCTTATATTGCTATTAGAAGATATGAAACATGGAGTAGTGTTGGAGCTCTACCACTTCATTTATGTAATACTGCAATGTATATAATTCCATTAACATTAGTATTTAAATCTCATAAAGTATTTTATTTTACAATGTTTATAAATGTTATTGGTGCTTTCTTAGCTTTATTAATGCCTAATTATGATATTAATGGTATTTTTAGTAGCTATACTATAGAGTTTTTTATAAATCACTTATATGCATTTTTTATGCCAATATTAATCGTCTTATTAGGAGTTTATGAAAGACCTAAAACAAAATACTTTATGTATAGTATGATTGGATTTTTCTTATATTTTGTTTTATGTATAACTCTTAATACTATTTATGGCAGTAATTTCTTCTTCTTAAATGATGATTTTATAGTATCTAAACTTGGAAGTTGGGCTGAAGATATATTTAGAGATTTTTATTTTAGTGTTGAAGTTAATGGTTCATTAGTTGAAATAAGATATTTATATTTAATAATCTTTTATTTAGTTTATGTGGTTTTAGCATTGTTTATGTGGTTTATATATGAAATATTATTTAAAGGAGTTGACTCATTAACTTCCTTATATGAGAAAAATGTTAAGTATAATCAAAATAAACTAAATTTTATAAAATTACAAAAAGAAAAAGGAGTAGATATGAACAAGATTAATTACAAAGAGATTCAAAGTAAACCTGCTACATTAGATATAATCCACTTAAAAAAGAAATATGGTAAAAATGATTTTTATACAATTAAAGATTTCTCTCTTCATTTAGATGGCGGAAAAATATATGGTTTCTTAGGAAAAAATGGAGCTGGTAAATCAACCATTATTAAAAGTATTGTAGGAATGCATACTTTTGATGGAGGAGAAATTAAAGCTTGTGGATTTGATGTAGTTTATCAAGAAGTAGAAGCTAAATCTTGTATTGGTTTTGTTCCAGATCACTACGCATTATATGAATCTCTTACTGGTAGACAGTATATAAATTATATTGCAGATTTATATGATGTTTCTTTAGAAGATAGAAATACTAGACTAGAAGAATTATTAAATAAATTAGAGTTAAAAGACAAATTTGATAAACAAATTAGAACATATTCTCATGGTATGAAACAAAAATTAACAATTATTGGAGCATTAATTCATAATCCTAAAATATGGATTTTAGATGAACCAATGACTGGTGTTGATCCAAATAGTATTTATCAAATAAAAGAATGTATGAAAGATCATGCTAAAAAGGGAAATATAGTATTTTTCTCATCTCACTTAATTGATGTTGTTAAAAATCTATGTGATGAAGTAATTATTATTAAACATGGTGATTTTATAATGAGAGATAGTGTAGAAAATCTAAATAAAAACAATGTTGATTTAGAAAAACTATTCTTAGAAATGACTGCAGATAATAAAGAAGAAGAAAATAAATTATTAAATGAATTAGAGGCTACTAAATAATGGAAAATAGTATTAGTATTGAAAAAAAGAATAAAGCTAGATTATCTTTTTCAATAAAGAAGTTCTTTATTCTTTTTAAAATGCTTTTACAAGATAAAACAAAGATTTCTTTTAAGGCAAATAAAAAACAAAGTTTAATAAAATTGTTAAGTTTAGCAATACTTTTTGTTTTATTATGTGCTATATCCTTTATGTTTTATCAAGTATCAATGCTTTTAAATATTTTTGCTGCCACAAGATATGTTCCACAAAGTGTTCCAACATTTTTTATGGCCTTTTTGATGATATTTGGCTTTATTTCTTTAGTTAGTGGACTTAATAAGACTTTATATTATTCAAAAGATAATCAAATAATGATTACATATCCTTGTAGTGGAAGTACTATCTTTTTTGCTAGACTTGCTGCATATGGAGTAAATCAATATTTAAAAAATGTAACAATTCAAATACCTTTATTAGTAGGCTATATGTTATCGATGAATGCAAGCATTATAATGTATTTTTGGTTATTTGTTGCATTTTTTATAATAACAATTTTTGAAGTATTATTAGCCAGCATTGTTAGTATTCCAGTATATTATGTTTCAAGATTTTTAAAATATCATCCTACATTAAAAACAATTATATTTTTAACTTTTTATTTACTTGTAATTGCTTTAGTAACTTATTTAGTTTTATTAATACCAAATAATATAGATATATTTACAAATGTTGGTACATATTATGGATATATTAGAAACTTTTTGAATAGTTTTATTGTTTATGCCTCACCATTTTACTATTTAAATATTTTTTCTTGTGGTCAATTATTTATGTATTCTTTCCAAGCATTTTCACTACCTGGATTATATAGTGGACTTACAATAATTGGTTTAATAGGAATTTTATTTGTATCTACATTATTTTTAGTAAATCCTTTATATTTTAAACTTGCTTCATCTTCTTTTGAGTTTGAAGCAAGAGCAAAAAATAAAGAAGAAAAAAATAAAAAACGTAATTATTATCTTTCTCAAATTAAAAAAGAACTTTTATTAATTGAAAATGATAATAGTGTAATTATTCAATCTTTAGGTGCGTTTATATTTTTACCTTTATTAGTTTTACTATTGAACAAAATATTTGGTGGAATGAATGTAAATGGATTTGGAAATACTTTAGTTATGATGTCTAATTTAGCAATTATTTTATTAATTGCTTTAAATGCGAATTCTATTATTTCTACGGCATATAGTAGTGAAGGAACAGCTTTTTATTTAAACAGAAGTTATCCTAAAAAACCAAGTTATTTATTACTTTCTAAAT
>JADIMN010000113.1 GCA_017694735.1 Candidatus Alectryobacillus merdavium | reverse complement strand
TTTATTTCTATATCTAATTTATAATACCTACCCTAAAATTTATTAACTACATTTTTATTGTTTTCAATTAAGGGCTTTGCCCTCTTGCTACGCAATTCACCCAGAGTTTTTTTCTCTAGGAATTGATATTTAGTTGACAAATATAAAAACATTTGTTATAATTAAATTGCTAGCAAGAGATCGAATGAACAAAAAGCTATGTACGGAGATGTGAATGTCGGTTCATATCTTCTTTTTTTATGTAAAAAACAAAAAACTAGGTAGCTGTCGGACCACCTAGTTTTGACTATTTCTAGTCTTGGTTGTCTTGGTCGTTATCTTTATTGTAGCTCAAAAGCAACAATACTATCAAACGCCAAATTAAGTCGAATGAACTCATTATGCTATGTACCTCCTTTCTTAAAGGAGTCACCAATTATCTGGTGCAGATATATTATATAATAATCGACAAGAAATTACAATATATCTTTTTTTCGCTGTTCCTTTTTCCATTTTCTAAATTGCCAAAAATTCATATTACCTACTAATTCTATTTCTTTTTGTCTTTCAAAAAGTTGTTTATCTTTTTCCACGCCTTCTTTTATCAAACTTCCATTTCTTTCAAGTAATTGCTTTTCAGTTTCGTGCCATTTATCTTTTAATTCTGATATTTGTTTTGTGTATTGAGATTCTAAAACAGCTACTGCATTTTGAAGTTTTTGATTTTCTTCTTTTAAGGATATATTTTCATTTACAAGAGCTAATTCGTTTTTAGAATTTCTTAATCCTTTTTCGTTTATGTATTTAGATATAATATCAAAGGCTTTTTGATTAAAACATTTTGCTTGAATACCATTATTTAATATTTTTGTGGTGCAATATTCTGGAGTATCAATTTCTAAATCTTTAATCATTTTATAAAAACTGCCTTCTTTTACACCTAGTTTTACAAAATCTTTTTTTTGATACATAAATTCTTCATCTATCTTATCCATAACTTGTTTAGCTCCTTTATTAGCTTATATTTTATAAGATATAAATATCTTATAAAAATACTATAACATATCTTGACATTTTAATCAAGATATGTTATAAAATAAGTGCTGGTGAGGAGGAGTCCAAATCCAGCCGATAGGAATTGGAGCATAGAAATATGCTCTTTTTTCATATACAGATACAATTCCTGGAGAAAAAAAACTCTGGGTGAATTGCGTAGCAAGAGGGCAAAGCCCTTGTAAAACCAAATGGAATTGCTAATTTTATATTAGCAATGTAATGCGGTAGTCTAGGGTAGAAAATACATATAAGTATTTTCGTAGGGGCGAGATAGCCCCTGCAATACCTATTTTATAAAATGGGTATTGTGTGGCATAGTTATTTTATAAATATGCTACTTGGGGTTTGGGGTATCCCCAACGAAAAATCCATAGTGCATTTGCGTCAGCAAATGTTCTATGGGTGATTTTTCGCTACTTTACAAAAGTAGCAAAGTATGATATAATATTGAGCAGTAAAAAGAGATAAATTTTAGTGAAAAATAATAAAGAAAAATTTTGAATAATGATAAAAAATTATAAAAAATTTTTAGAAAGGAAAATAAAGAAAAATGAGTGGGTATTTAGATAGCAGAAAATTAACTAATGTGAAAGGTAGAATAAATTATATAACAGATAAGAAAAGGCAAGAGAATATAGTAGATTACTACAATACAACTGATGAAGTGTTTTGGAAGATGTTAGCTAAAGAAAACCGAGAAAGACATAAAGAAGTAAAAGCTGGAGGAAAATGTTGTGAAGCTAGAGAGTTAATAATAGGAATACCTCAAAACTCTAGTATAACAGCAGAAGAAATATGTAAAGATTTTAAGAAGAAATATAATGTAGAGTGTACTTGTGCAATACATCAAAACAATAAAAAAGGAATAATAAACAGACATTGTCATTTAATTTTTTCGGAAAGAGAAAAGCTAAAAGAGCCTCAAATTACAGAAGAAAAGAAAGCAGCTAGAACATATTATTACGACAGTAAGGGAAATAAATGTAAAAAGGCAGATGCAGTAAAAGTAGTAAAAAAAGGAACAGTTTTGCAGAAAAGTACAATAAGATATTTTTCAGACAAAAATGATTATTTCAAAAGTCAAAAATTTATATATGATTGTAAGCAATTTTTTTTGAAAGAGAAACTAGGAATAGATTGGTCTTTTGAAATGGATCAGCAAAATAGAGAACTTGCAGAAAAGCATATAGGAAAAAATAATCCTAAAGAAGAATATATTAGGCAAAACAACAATTTAAAAGGAACAATTAAAGATGTTTGTAAAGCTGGAGATTATATGTTTGAATATGAAAAAGGAAAAACATTAAAAAGATTTAAAGAAGATTATAATATAACAAGTTTTGTAACAAGTAAATATGAAGAAAACAAAGGCAAAGTAAATATTTTTGTTAAAGAAATGCAATCTATATACAAAGACAGAGTTAAAAACGAAATACGAAAACACAATGATATAAATGAAGATATTAACTTTTTACAAGAAACTGATTATATATATAGACCAGTACAAGAAAATATTATATCTACTTATGAAAATGAAACTCAAACAAGAGAGAAACCAAGAGTAATTGACTTTCTAAAAAATAAAATATATCACTTGTTAGAAAGAATTGAAAATCTAATACATTTACAAGATTTTCTTCATATAGAACGAAAGAATCAAATTGAAATAGAAGAAAATAAGAGAACTCATAACTTGTCAATAGAAGATAATAACTATTATAAAAAGCAAGAAAGACAAAAGAATGACATAGATTTAGAATTGTGATATAATGT
>JADIMN010000112.1 GCA_017694735.1 Candidatus Alectryobacillus merdavium | reverse complement strand
CGTTTAGTCGATTTCATGGCTACAGATAGAATTGTCGCTTTAGTAGTTGAAGGCGAAAATGTTATTGAACGAGTTCGTGAAATTCATGGTAAAACTGACCCTAAAAAAGCAGCACCTGGCACTATACGTGCTGATTTTGCACTATCTAAAACAGTAAATTCCGTTCATGCTTCTGATAGTCCAGAAAGTGCAGAACGTGAAGTACATGTATTTTTTAGCGAAACTGAAATTTATCAGCCAAATCATAACATTGATTTCAGTGTTTTTGATGGAGACTGATTAAAAGGAGTAATTATGTCAATTTGTACAAAAACTGGTGACAAAGGCACAACGTCTTTATACACAGGTCAGCGTGTAGCCAAAAATTCTTTACGTGTTAAAGCTTATGGAACTGTAGATGAAGTAACTTCAACACTTGGCTTAGCACGTGCCTTCAGTGAAAAAAAAGAAATTCAGGATTTACTGCTTCAACTTGAACAAACTAATTTAAAATTAATGGCTGATTTAGCAAGTATTACAGATAAATATTACATCACCCAAGATACTATTGATGAAATTGAAGCTGTAATCAATGAAACAGAAGCTAAATTGCCACCAATAAAAGCTTTTATTATGCCAGGCAAAACAAAAGCTGGTGCATTTTTAGATTTAGTCAGAACAACAGTTCGCCGTGCCGAACGAGAAGTTTTATCTTTAGCAGATGAAGAAGAAATAAATCCTAATATAAAAATCTATTTAAATCGTTTATCAGATTTAGCATTCCTATTAATGCGAATTGAAGATGACTTATAGAATTTAAAGGAACAGATATTTCCACTTTATCTGTTCCTTTTTCTTATAGATATGTTTCAACAGCTCTTTTTACTTTGTCGATTGTAGTCCATAAATATATATGCGATAATAAAATTGTCAATTAAGATATTTGTCTAAAAGTGCTTAATAATTCCCATGCCAAAACTGAGTATCCTAATAAAATAATAGTCAAAATATCCTTTTCTTGTAATGTTTATCCACTCTTAAATACTTATGTAAAATTAATGTATATATCTTATATATCCATTATTAAAGCTAGGAATTTCATAATACTTTGGATAAAATTAAGTAAGGATTTTTACTCCAAATATTACGTATATAGTGTGAGGAGATGATTCTTATGATTGAAGTAAATAACATTAATAAATCTTCTGGGCAATTACAAATATTAAATAATTGCAATTTAGTTATACACGATGGTGATTTCGTTGAAATTGTTGGTTTTAAGGGAGCAGGAAAAACTGCTTTAATGAAAATTATCGCAGGATTTGTTAAACCTGATTACGGATATGTACTAATTGACCATAAATTACCATATAAACAATTCATGCATATAGGTTATTTATCAAAAGATATCAATTGGTACAAAAATCTTACAGTTGAAAAAAACATTCTTTTATCTGCTAAAAAACATGAAATTTCTGACGAACAAGCTACTTTTATTACTAATAAAATTTTAAATTTCACAAAACTCGATAATGTAAAAAATCTTTTAGCTGGTGATTTACCTATTGAACAAAAGCTAAAATTATCTTTAGCCGTAATTTTAGTATATAAGCCTTTGACTTTATTAGTCGAATTTCCTAATGATTTAAATTTAAATAAAACATTTGAAGATGAGTTATGGCTTTTATTAAAACAAATTAATCAACACAAAATAACAGTAATTGTAACAACATCTCACTTAGATAATATTGAACAATGTAAAAAAGTTGTTTTCATGGATAAAGGAAAAATACTATTAGTCGATAATTTACACAATGTAATTGATAAAATAAAAAATAGCAACTATTCCTTAGTAAAACTAATATCAACATTAACAAATAAAAATTAATATCAAATTTTATCGTACCAATACTTGCAATATTATATAACTTATTGTATAATAATTAAGCAAGTTAATGGAGTGATACTCAAGAGGCTGAAGAGGACGGTT
Source organism: Candidatus Alectryobacillus merdavium (assembly GCA_017694735.1). Classification (GTDB taxonomy): domain Bacteria; phylum Bacillota_I; class Bacilli_A; order RFN20; family CAG-826; genus Alectryobacillus; species Alectryobacillus merdavium. Next base: position 695 of record JADIMN010000112.1, on the reverse strand, counting down.
TGCTAAATCGTTAGACGGGTAACCGTGCGAGAGTTCGAATCTCTCTCACTCCGCCATTTTGTAAGCATTAGCGATATCAGAGAAAATCTGATATCGCTTTTTTGTTTTTAGGGCAGGCAATAACAAAAATTTTCATAGAAAAATATGCTATTAATATAAATAAAATTTGTATTTGAAAATATCTTTAACTTATTTGAGCTTGTTTTTTTTTATACTCATCAACACTTATACGATTAATTTTAAAGCTTTTAATAGCTCCACTTTTTAAAAGGCTATAAGCAGTACTTTTTCATATCATTAAAAATTCATAAAACTCATCTATAAGATAATCGAAGAAGATGCTTGTAATATCCATATTTCTATCCCAAATATAAACTAGATGTTTTTGTAAATGATAATCAAGTTGTAGATTTCATCAGTAAAAAATTTCCTAAAGTGAAATTATCCTCAAAAGATATAATAAAACTCATTATAAAGAAAATCGCTAAAGCATATAAAGTAAATGATGATGAAGATTTCTATATAAATATACATCGATTTAGTTCTATGTATCCATTTTAAAGTTTTGATATAATATAAAGTAAGGAGTGAGTATCATGGAAAATTTTAATAGATTGAATGACTTATACTTCAAAAAGCTTCTAGGAGATAAAAAAAGAAAGAATTTAACACTTAGCTTTTTAAATGGGATTTTA
>JADIMN010000111.1 GCA_017694735.1 Candidatus Alectryobacillus merdavium | reverse complement strand
CTTTTGCAATATTAAATTGATCAATATTACTTACTTCAACACTTAACTCTATATTATTAAAATTATAATTTTTAGTTGAGATTTGTATAGGTTTTTTATAAATAATATCTCTTTTTAAACGGATATTATTTAATTCATTTATAACACTTCTTTTTAATTCGTTTATGCTTTTAAGCGGAATAAAAATATTATCATCTACTTCTAAAATAATATTATTTACTTTATATGGAGTATCATTAATTTTATTTAATAAAGAAATAATATTATCTTTAGAAACACCACTTTTTATAGCTTCTTCAACTTTAATAGGTAGTGTTTTTGATACTTTAATATTATTATATTTACATACTAAAGATATATTTTTATTTTTTCTAGCATAAAATATAAAATCTATAGCAATTCTTTGATATTCTTTGTTTTTTAATAAATATTCATCTATTTCTTTATTATATTTTATATCTTTAGTTTTATATACAACCGCATTATTACTAACTTTATAATTACAAGAAATAATAGCAATTTTGTTTACTTGTTCAACTTCTTTAAAATTTTCATTAAATAGTTTATTAATAGAAATACTTATTTCTTTTAATTCATTATCTTTATTTTGGATTCTAATTTGATCTCCTTTTGATAATATATTGTTTAATTTTATCCATATAGTATTTTTATTTACTTTTACAATCTTACCGATTTCAAATCCATAATTATTTGGTCTTAATATATTTGTAATATTCTTACTATCTTCATCAAACATAAATCCTTTAGTGTAACTTCTATTAAATATATAATCTAGAGAATTATTTAAATTTGAATTATTATCTAAAGCTTCTCTATAAGCTTTTGCAACACTATACACATAGTTAGCATCTTTCATTCTACCTTCAACTTTTAAAGAATCTATAAATTTAAGATCTTTAATATAATTAATAGTATTTAAATCTTTCATAGATAAAAGATAACCTGTATTAATATTTTTATTAGTATTTAAATCTATTAATGAATAAATTTGTCTACAACACCCAGCACATCTTCCTCTATTTCCACTTCTCTCACCGATCATAGAACTCATCAAGCAATTTCCACTATAACAAACACATAATGCTCCATGAATAAATGTTTCAAGTTCTATATCTAAATTATTCTTAATATCTTTTAAAACTTTTAAAGGAGTTTCTCTTGCAACAACAATTCTACTAGCACCTAAATCCTTTAAAAGTTTTGCTCCATAATAATCATCTATTCCCATTTGTGTAGAAACATGCGCTTTTATAGATGAATAATTATTATTAATATAAAAAAGTAGAGCTAAATCTTGAACAATTATTGCATCAACATAAATTTTTGCTAATTCATCAACCATTTTATATGCTTCACTTAATTCTTCATCATATAAAATTGTATTCATCGTAACATATACTTTTACATTTCTTAAATGAGCATAAGAAACTAAATCCTTTAACTCTTCAATAGTAAAATTATTAGCATAAGCTCTTGCGCTATATTTTTTAATTCCTAAATATATAGCATCACAGCCTCCGCTTATAGCGGCGTAAAATGCTTTTGTATCTCCAGCTGGTAATAATAATTCACTCATAACTTTAAAATTTTATCATATTTATATTTATCATGTTAAAACATGATAATTAAAAAGTTATAATATTTTCATGAAGAAAATAGAATTGCTCTCACCTGCTGGAGATTTTGAAAAATTAAAGACTGCAATACATTTTGGTTGTGATGCAGTTTATTTTGCTGGTAAAAGATTTGGACTTAGAGCTTTTTCAGATAATTTTGATGATGATGAAATTATAAAAGCTATAAAGTATGCTCATGATCATAATGTAAAGGTTTATATTACGGTTAATATTCTTGCACATAATGATGATTTTAATGGATTATTAGATTACTTAAAATTTCTTGATCAAAATAAAGCAGATGGAGTCATTGTAAGTGATTTAGGAATTGCTAAATTAGTATTAGATAATACAAATTTAGAATTACATGTTTCAACTCAAGCAAATATTACAAATTTATATTCTGCAAAAGTATGGCAAAATATGGGTGCTAAAAGACTTGTTTTAGCAAGAGAATTAAATTTAAAAGAAATATATAATATTAAAAAAGAATTAAATAATGATATAGATATTGAAACCTTTGTTCATGGAGCAATGTGTATATCATATAGTGGTAGATGTTTATTATCTAATTATTTAACTGGTAGAGATTCAAATAAAGGAGCTTGTGCTCAACCTTGTAGATGGAATTATGCTTTAGGAATAAAAGATAATAAAGACGATATATCTTATTATCCAATACAAGAAGATATTAAAGGAACATATATACTAAATAGCAAAGATTTATGTTTAATAAATAATATTAAAGATTTATATGATGCAGGTATAAATAGTTTTAAAATAGAAGGTAGAATGAAATCTAATTATTATGTTGCTACAATAACTAATGCATATCGTAGAGCAATAGATGATTTTTATAATAATATTAAAAGAGATTTTGACTACATTAGTGAACTTCAAAAAACATCTAATAGAGAATTTACAACTGGATTTTATTTTGATTCAGATCAAAAAACTAATACTCTTACATCTAAAGTTAGTCAAACATATATGTATACTGCTTTAGTTTTAGACCATTTAGATAATAATTACTTATTAGTAGAACATCGAAATAAATTTAAACTTGGAGATACTTTAGAAGTATTATCTCCAGATGAAAATTTTAATAAAACTTTTAAAGTAGAAGAAATACTAGATTTAAATAAAAATAAAATTGAAGAAGTTAAAAAAATTAAACAACAAGTATATATTAAATGCCCATATAAATTACATAAACTTGATATATTAAGGATGAAGATAAATCATGAAGAGTAAACTAAAAGATAATAAAATATATCGAGCAATTATAATTCCAATTTGTATTATTTTATGTTTTGTTGGACAATTTATTCCTTCTTGTGGAGGATTTTCTAGTGAAGCATTTGGAGTTTTATTTATATTTATTGGCGTATTAATATTATGGCTTACAATTGGAATAGATTGGCCTAGTTTATTATGTTTATTATCTTTAGGATTTATAAATAGTTATGGTTTTGCTAAGGTTATTACATCTAGTTTTGGAAATACTACTTTTGCATTTTTATTATTTACTTTTGTTTGTACATATGCCTTATCTAAAACATCTTTAATAAGAAGAGTTGCTATTAGCTTTGTTAATTTTAAGTTAGCAAAGAAAAATATTTACTTTTTTACATTTTTCTTTTTACTTGCTTGTCTTTTACTAGGATTATTTATATCTCCAACAGTCTTATTTGTAATCTTACTTCCAATATTAAATGAAATATTAGATATATTAAAAATAGAAAAATCTAGCAGAATTGCAAAGATTTTAATGCTTGGTCTTGGTTTTAGTGTCTCTATAAGTAGTGGTATGACTCCTATTGCTCATGTATTTCCAGTACTTGCAATAAATGCTGCAGGACTTGAAGTATCAACATTTGCTTATATGGGAATTGCTATTCCAGCTGGTTTAATATTATTTTTAATAATGTATTTTATGCTTATCTTATTTATAAGACCAGATATTAAACAATTAAATTATTCTGAGGTAGAAAAACTAAAAGAACAACTTCCAAAGATTAATAAAAAAGATATTGTTGTTCTTTCTATATTTATTATTGTTTTATTACTTTGGATAATACCATCATTATTTGAATATATTTATCCGCCTTTTTATGAAGCATTTAATACTTTTGGAATTGTAATGCCTGCATTACTTGGTAGTCTTTCTTTATGTATTATTAGAATTGATAATGAACCAATTATAAAAATAGATGATGCATTTAAAAACGGAGTACCTTGGAGTAGTTTAATAATGTGTGCTGCTACACTAGCTCTGGGTGATGCTATAAAATCAGATAGTATTGGAATTATTACATATTTACAAACTAATTTAGGACCTTCTTTAAATGCACTACCTGGAATTGCTTTATTAATTATTTTTGCTTGTTGGGCAGCAATTCAAACAAATTTATCTTCTAATATGGTTACTGCAACTCTTGTAGGAACAGTTGTAAGTACAGTTCTTTTATCTACAACTTCACAAGTAAATCTAACAGCAACAATATGTATAGTTGGAATGCTTTCAAGTTTTGCCTTTGCTACTCCGCCATCTATGCCACATATTGCAATAATTAGTGCTAGTGAGTCTTGTACTACTAAAGATGTTTTTATATATGGTGGAATATTAATGATCTTTTCTATTATTGTTTCACTACTTATATCATATCCTTTAGGATTACTAATATTTTAATAAGGGGAAAAATATGACTGAATTAGAAAAATGCCGACAAATCATTGATGAAATTGATACAAAAATTATTGAACTATATGAAAAAAGAATGGAAGTTGTAGAAAATGTAATTAAATATAAACTAGAAAATAACATACCCGTTCTTGATTCAAATAGAGAAGACTTGATGCTTAAAAATAATTTAGAAAAAATTAAAAATAAACGTTTTAAAAATTATTATAAATCTGTTTTATCTGGTTTTCTTACAGCCAGTAAATCTTTACAAGATGATATTAAAACTTTAAACAATAAATAAAATACCGCTTTTTCGCACTATTTTTTCTTATTTTGCTTCTTCTTGAGCGATTTCTTTACTTTCTTTATCTTGTTTTTTCTTAATTACCATCCAGGTAAATAAACAATAAAAGTTAACAACAATATAAATACAATTTAATACTATATAAAGAAGTCCACTAGTAGACCCTTCAATATAATTTAATGTCCATATAGCAGTTAACGTACTTGAATAACATGTCCACATCAACCACTGCCATAATATTCCTTTAGTAGTAAAAAATACTGCAATTAAAGCAAATGATGTAGCTAGAGCATTAATATAAGGAAGTTTAGAATCTAGTAAACTTAATATATATCCATATAATCCTGTAACACATGGAACAAAAATAATGCTTCCAATAATCATCCATAATTTTAAAGTACCAACTTTAAAGTTTTCATTATTATCTTTTGCTCTATCTCTTATATAGAATTTATATAATGTAAATAGATACATTGGCAAATTAAAACATAAATTTAAAACGCCCTCTCCGTATTGTTTTTCAATAAATGAAACACTTCCATATAAAATTACGTATGCACTGTAAAAGAAAAAAGCGTACTTTTTTCTTTTACCATTTAATACACATGATAAAAGACCTAAAATAACTGAAGTTAATTCTAATACAATTGAATATTTGAAATTTTCTATACTATTATAAATTCCTAAACCTAAAAGAGTAATTAAACTACAAATAACAAATATCCACTCATACCATGTAAAAATATTTAAAATTTTTTTCATCATTAATTATTTTAACATTAAAGAATTAAAAAATAATAAAGAAATCTAAAAAGCATTTAATTATTGATTTTTTCTAATAAAAATAAGTACTCTTTTGTATGTTTTTTTCTCTTTTTTAGATTTCTACTACCTTTAAATGCGTAATATTTTATTGCACTACTTATAACAGTTCCAAATTCTTTTAACATTGAAAGCATTTCATTAAAAGCAATAAATCCTTCATTATTATATGAAATTAAAAAGAATTTAGATTGTGTATTTTTAATTATATCTTTTAATCCTTTTAATGCAGATTCCTTTTTATTATATATTGAACGATTCCAATTATCTGGAATTCCAGATACTTTTGAAATATTACAATCTAAATTATTTTTTAATATAACATTTAACATGAAATAATTAGATGAATAAGGATGTTGATTATAAGGAGGATCTAAATATACTAAATCTAAATTCTTTAATTTTTTACATAATGTATTTGCATCTTCTTTGTGTATTTCATATTCACAAATATAATTACTAAATACTGGTTTATTTATTAATATTTTTCCTTTGATTCTTGAAAGATCATTTTCTTTATGACCACCAAATTTTCCAATACCAGTTTTTTTATCTTTATAAAATCCTTTAAAAATACCACAAGTATTTACATGAATTGAAGCTTCACTTAATAATGGAGCAATAAAATATTTTTGATAATCACTTGGAACAATTTTATCAATATAATATCTAAATGAATCTATATAAATTGCATTTTCTTTTGTATAAAATACTCTTTCATCTTTTAAAATATTATTTTCATCTTTTGGAGAATAATTTGTAGATATTATTCCATCTAATATAGGATTATTATTTATCTCATTATTTATATTATTTAAATAATATGTAAATTTGTCTTCACTAAACTCATCAAAATTAGATAAGTAACAAGAATTTATTGCATAGCTATAATCTTCTAAATCATTACAAATTAGTTTAGAAGAAAACTTTTTTGCTAATCTAGAAACAACTCCAGATCCAGAAAATAAATCTGCAAATACAATTTTATCTTTCTTCAATTTTTTACAAACTAAAATTAGATGTTTTTCAATCTCTTTTAATAAGTGTCTTTTATTACCAATATAAGTAATTAATTGCTCGTTTAAATAAGATTTTGATTCTTCATTCATAAGAAAACTTTGTTTTTCTATTAAGAAATCAAATAATACTTGATTTATTTTTTATTATATAAAGTTTTCTTTGATTATTCTACTATTTAGTAAAGGTTTCTATGATAAAATCAATTTTAGATGAGGATGAAGGAATTAAGAATAAAGAATGGATTTACTCAACACGATTTGGCAAAAAAATTAAATGTATCTAGTCAAACCATCCTTAACTGGGAAAACGAAATATATGAACCTAAAATATCTCAACTAATACAAATCGCTGATTTGTTTGACGTAAGTCTAGATTATTTATTAGAAAGAAACAAAAAGAATATTATAAACGAAATAAGTAATGAGCTATATAAAGTTTCAAAAGATGACTTAATTCATTTTATTAAGCAGTATTTAGAAAAATTAAATAACAAATAACAACTTTTCGCAAGGAAAAAATCAAATTTACTAAATTATTTACATTTAAAAAATATCCATAAACTTCAAAATATAAAATTAATAATTAAAATTTAATTACAAATAAACAATTTAACCACTCAATTAATATATTTTTATTATATAATTTTAGGCGTGATTGCTGCTTTAATTATTTCAATTTTATCAATACTCGGAATGATAGTATGCGTATTTGCATGTCCAGTATTAAAAATTAAAAAGTTTCAAATGCAAACATTTTGGATTGCTCCGTTATTTGGAGCGATAATTTTGCTATGTTCTGGATTAGTTGATTATAATCTTGTTTTTTCATCTTTTGTTGAACAAAATAGTGTTAATCCACTACAAATATTAATACTTTTTATATCAATGGTATTTTTAAGTGTAGTATTAGATGAAGTTAGTTTTTTTAAATATCTTGCTTTTTTAGCAGTTAAAAAAGCTAAAAATTCTCAAACAATATTATTTATTATTTTATATTTAATGGTATCTATTTTAACTATATTTACATCTAATGATATTATAGTTATTACCTTTACTCCATTTATTATATTCTTTTGTAAAAATACAAAGGTTAATCCTATTCCATATTTAATTGGAGAATTTGTAGCTGCAAATACTTGGAGTATGTTATTAATTATTGGAAATCCAACAAATATATATTTAGCTACTTCATTTAATATTGATTTTTTTGAATATATAAAATATATGTTTATTCCAAGTATTTTTGCTGGTTTAATTTCTTTATTCATAATGTTATTAATATTTAAAAAGTATTTAAATAAACCTCTTAGCAATAATATTAGTGAAGAACATATATTAGACAAACCAATATTCATATTTTCATTAATATTATTAATTTTATGTGTAATATTACTAGCTATTTCTTCATGGATTAATTTAGATATGTGGATCATATCTTTATCTAGTGCATTAATATTATTAATATTTATTGTTATTTATTGTATTTTTAATAAAGAAAAATTTTATATATTAAAAGACTCAATAAAAAGATTACCATTTAATTTAATACCACTACTTTTATCTATGTTTGTAATAGTCCTAACTCTACACTCTTATGATATTACAAAATATTTAGCAAATATTTTAAATGCATCTCAACCAATTCTAACTTATGGATTATCTTCATTTCTTGTAGCAAATCTAACAAATAATATTCCAATGAGTATATTTTATGTAGATATTATTTCATCTTCTTCAAGTATTTCATATCAAGCAATATACTCTAGTATAATAAGCTCTAATATTGCAGCATATTTTACTCCAATTGGCGCTTTAGCAGGTATGATGTGGATGGGAATATTAAGGAAAAATGAAGTTGAATTTTCATTTTTAAAATTTACTTTATATGGAAGTATAATTGCAATACCAACTTTACTTGCTTCTCTTGGAGGATTATATATTTCGTTTTTATTTTAATAATATTTTGTAAGACTATTTATATTTTCTTTCTAGATCTAAAAGATACTTTTTTCTATCAACTCCACCAGCATAACCGACTAACTTATTATTTTTTCCTATTACTCGATGACAAGGAATTATTATTGATATAGGATTTTTAGAAATAGCACTTCCAATTGCTCTATATGACATATTATCTACATTATTTCTTTTTTTATATACTTCGCATATTTCTTTATAAGTTTTTATTTCTCCATAATTAGTATCTAATAAAATATTCCATACTTTCTTTTGAAAGTTTGTTCCTTTAGGATTTAACTTAAAATTAATTACTTGTTTTGAACAACCTTTAAAATAATTATCTAGAAATAAAGAAACCTCATTAATAATTTCATTATTTTTAAATATAATTTCTTCATTAATATCGTTTTTGTAATATTTTTGATTGTCAAACCATAATCCAATTAAAGAAGATTCATCACAGACAATTAATATTTTTCCAATTGGCGAATTGTAAAATTTACCATATAACATAAAACTATTTTAACAAAAATTCCAACTTATTAAATATATGTTAATTTCAAATATTAACAATATAAAATATACTTATCATTGACGATTAA
>JADIMN010000110.1 GCA_017694735.1 Candidatus Alectryobacillus merdavium | reverse complement strand
TGTGGATGTGGCAGTGTCCAAGTTAAATTTCGCGTAAGCACAACATCAAAGCTTTCATTATTATAAAGCAAATTTTCAGCATCCATAACTTTAAATGTAGCATCGACATTTGCTTTTTGTGCTAATATTTTTGCTTCATCAATCATTGAAGCAGTTAAATCAATACCTTCAACTGTGTGACCGTACTTTGCTAATAAAATAGCAAAAAAGCCTGTACCAGTTCCTACATCGAGGATTTTGCAAGCTTTCTTTGGTAAATATTTTTGAATTTCTTCAAGCCATAAATCAGCCATATAACTACTGAGTTCTTCATAGCGAAGATGAGCAAAATCACTGCTGCGTTTATCCCAATAATTTACAATACGATTTTTTATTTCCATTATATAAACTCCTCAAAATAAATTAAAATACAATTAAGTTTACAGCTTAAAGCAGACACAAAGTCAATAAAAACTGTCCTAGTTTATATTCAGTATAATAAGGAATAATAACTGTTACAAGCTCCACTGGGGGATATAAAAATAAAAAAACAGCAGAAAAAATCCGCTATTTAATCAAAATTTTTGTAAATATAAAAGTAGATTTGTATATTTTTACTGCTATAATATCCATTAGATGTAGATATTTTATAAATTTTATTTATAGAGTAGTTAATTGTGAATTTGCAATATTTAAGTATAATATATGTAAAATAAAAAGAATTGAGGCGATATTTATGAGTACAAAACAAAAATGGTGGCATAATGCAGTAGTTTATCAGATTTATCCTCGCAGTTTTTATGATAGCAATAATGATGGTATTGGCGATATAAATGGCATTAGAGAAAAGTTGCCATATCTTGAAAATTTGGGTATAAATGTAATTTGGTTAAGTCCAGTATATTGCTCGCCTAATGATGACAACGGTTATGATATATCTGATTATTACGATATATCGCCTGATTTTGGCACATTAAACGATATGAAAGCTTTAATCAATGAAGCTAAAGCGCATAATATAAAAATAATCATGGATTTAGTAGTCAACCATACTTCTGATGAGCATAAATGGTTTATCGAAGCGAAAAGCTCTAAAGATAATAAGTATCGCGATTATTATATTTGGCGCAGTGGAGATAAAAATACGCCACCAAATGATTTAAAATCATGTTTTGGCGGCTCAGCTTGGGAATATGATGCTACTACTAATGAATTTTATCTGCACTTTTTCAGCAAAAAACAACCGGATTTAAATTGGAAAAATCCACAAATGCGCCAAGATATTTGGGATATGATGAATTATTGGATTGATTTGGGCATTGGTGGTTTTCGCATGGATGTTATCGATTTAATCGGCAAAGAAGTGGATTTAAAAATCAAAGAGAACGGCCCTAAATTACACGAATATATTCAAGAAATGTATGAAAACACATTAAAAGATAAAGATTTATTGACTGTCGGCGAATGTTGGGGCGCTAATCCAGATATAGCAAAATTATTTTCAGCTGAAGATAGACATGAACTCAGTATGGTATTTCAATTTGAACATATCATGCTTGACCAAAATGGTGGGGATAAGTGGAATTTAAAACCACTTGATTTATTAGAATTAAAGAGAGTATTTACGAAATGGCAAACTGAATTAAAAAATGATGGCTGGAATAGTTTATTTTGGGATAATCACGATTTGCCACGCATTGTATCACGCTGGGGCAATGATAAAAAGTACCGTGTTGAGTCAGCTAAAATGCTAGCAATTTTATTGCATGGCATGAAAGGAACACCATATATTTATCAAGGCGAAGAAATCGGCATGACGAATATCGACTTTAATAGTATTGAAGATTTTGCTGATATTGAAGCAATAAATGCATATAAAGAACGAATATCTTTAGGATATGATGAAAAAAATGTTTTAAATTCTTTGCGAGCAAAAGCGCGTGATAATGCTCGTACACCGATGCAATGGAATGATGAAGCAAATGCTGGCTTTACAAAAGGCAATCCATGGTATCGCGTAAATTCTAATTATACACAAATCAATGTAAAACAAGCGTTAGCTGATAAAAATTCTATCTTTTATTGCTATCAAAAATTAATTCAAATGCGCAAGGAAAATCCTATAATGGTATACGGCGATTATGAATTATTATTGCCAGAGGATAAAAATATCTATGCTTATAAGAGAATGTGTCAGGGTAAAACATGGCTGATAATCTGTAATTTTTATGAGAATAATGTAGAATTTTCCTTAAACGGTATGGGCAAAATTTTAATAAGCAATTATGAAGACTCTTGTACGGATTTAACAAAAGGCAAACTTCGCCCATATGAAGCTATTATTTATGAATGGATACAGTAAAATGCTCAAATCACAAGAAATATCTGCAATTTTTAATGAACAAAAGCAATTTTTTAACACAAAGACAACTTTAAGTTATGAATATCGCTATGAACAGTTAACGAAATTAAAAAATGCCGTTTTAAACTATGAAACGGCACTAACTTCGGCATTGCAAAAAGATTTAGGTAAATCAAAATTAGAAAGTTATACGACTGAAATCGGATTTGTGCTGCACAGCATATCCAATGCGCAAAACAATTTAAAAAAATGGGTAAAACCCAAAAAAGTAAAAACACCATGGTATTTATTTCCTGCTAAAAGCTATATAAATCATGTACCTTATGGCA
>JADIMN010000109.1 GCA_017694735.1 Candidatus Alectryobacillus merdavium | reverse complement strand
AGATACAATATCAACAACCATATATAAGGTCAGTAAAAAAGGGGAAGCTATAAAAGGGATTTAGCTTCTTTTTTTATGTTTAAAATAATAAAGTTAAATAAAAAATAAAAAAGAGTATACAGTTCGAATTTTGGTCGAGGAGAACTATATACCCTTTAGGTCGAAGGTTTACCACCTTCAATTTATGAGAGTCTAAAAATTTAATACAGATAGTTTATAACTACCTATTTATTTATTATGCTATAAATAATATTTCAGAACACCTTATTTCTTATAATAACATTATAACACATACTTATTAGTAAAGCAAGTAAAAAAGACTATCTTCCGTTGATAGCCTTCTTTATGTTGACGGTAAAAATATATAAAATTATAAACAAATGAAAGGAGATACTAAAAGATAGCTAACCTTTAGTACATATATATAATTCGATATGTAATGCAAAACTCCTTCTTTAAAATGAAAAATATTGACAGAACTTATTACAAAAAATATAATTAAGTTAATACAATAAATTTATAATTATTGTCTAAATTTTTGAAATTCCACAAATTAAATCCAAATTAAATTCTAACGTTTTAATGGCTTATACTTTTCTGTATAGGCTATTTTAATTTGAACCACATCTATTACATCTATCATATTCAAACCTTTCATATCTTCCACATATTCTACAGTACTGGAAATTGTTGTTATAAGCACTTTCAGAGTAAAAGTTATCTTGATGATTTCTTTCCCAATATGAGCCTTTCTCTTCCTTATCTTGATTAAATATATTAAACATAATCCGTTCACCTCTTAAAATCTAATTTAAAAGGTATTATGACCACATCTAAATATATTTATACATAAAAAAATAAAGAGCAAATAATCTAAAGGTTACCAAGCTTTAAATTACTTACTCTTTTGGAAGAAAGAATAAAATTTATATCCATACAATCAAATAATATAATACATACTTTTATAGTAGCATATCTGATTTATTTTCTCTATAATTATTGAAATTATTTCCATTATTTATTTTTATTTTGGTAAAGGTGCTTAACTCTACTCGGTGCTTGTAAATTATTACCATTATTATATATTATCTTATCCACATTATCCACAAGGAAAAACGTTCAAAATGCTAGGTATGTAATTTTTAAATACCCATAACATCATATGATTATGTGGCTATAAACATTGAAATAACTATGATGTAAAATTTCTTTACTTAGCAGACCATCATATGATAAGACGGGTATTATCAAATGATAAGACGGGGTAACGTCATATGATAAGACGGGTATCATCAAATGATAAGAACAAAGATTATTCTATTAAACATTATTCCATTAAAAGATTATTCTATTAAATATATGTATAAAATATTGACACAGTAAATATAATATACTATTATTATAAATATAAGGAGATGATTGAATGAACAATTTAAAAGTTTTAACTGATAATGATTTATCTAATATTGAAAAAGTAACATTAATGTACTTATATGAAGTTAATAAAGGGAATAGTGTTACTTTATCTTCTAAGCACATATCTAATGAAATAGGAATGACTAGGTCTACAGTTATAAAAGCTATTAAAGGTTTAATTGATAAGGGAATTATCGAGAAAATATATAATACTAATATGTATGAAGGTTCAATGGCTAATACTTATAATTTAAGACTTAGAAAGTATTTATAAGGAGGGGTAAGATATGAGGTTTAATATATTAGGCTTTGACCAAGTTAAAGCAGTTGAAAATAAATTAACTATTGAAGAATTAATGATATTAAGACATATGCACGATTTTGTGAGTAGTGGAAGAATGGAAAGTGTAATAAAAGATGGAGAAATGTACTACTGGATTAAGTACGACAAGTTTATAGAAGATTTACCTATACTGAACATGAAAAAGACTAGGCTAATGGAAATATTCAATAACAATCTATGCGAGAAGCCATCTGATTGGGAAGAAAGATATAATAGTATGAGTGAATCGAGTAAAAAAAGAGCAAAAAGTTTTAAATTTACTGGGATGTTAAAAAGTTATACTAAAAAAGATAAGACAGGAACGTATTCATATTTCACATTTACTAAAAAGTTTTATGATATGTTACCTAATATAACTGATAATGATATGGAAAATAAAAAAGCTTCTACTGTGCCACCAGTAAAAGCAAACAATAAAAATATTAAAGATAATAATAGTATACACAAAAACAAGAAAAAGTATACCAAAAATATTAAGAAAAATAATGGAAATAAAGTCCTTCACAATAAACATAATGATTCAGTTAATAATAATTTTACAAATTACGAAGAAAAAGAACTTGAAAGTATGCTAAGGGAGAAGCAGAAAGAAAAATTTGGTGATGTTCAAAGTTTTGAATTTAATCCTAATTTTAAAATATAGATAAAACTAATTTTAAAGGCATTAAGAGAGGTTTCAAGCTTCTCTTAATGTAAATATATAACCAGGGATAAAAATATGAATTTAAGGGGAATTAAAAAATGAAAAATACTAAATGGACTAAAGAGGAAGAAGAGTATTTAAGGGAGAATTATAAAAAAGTTTCTGAAAGTGAATTAGAAGAAAAACTTAATAGAAATATAAAAGCTATATGTCAAAAAGCTAGAAGAATGGGATTAAGTGCTAGTATTAAGTGGACTAAAGAAGAAGATAACTATTTAAAAGAAAATTGGGGAAAGTTGAAAATAGATACTTTATGTAAAAGATTAAATAGATCCAAAAGAGCAGTACAAGAAAGAGCATATAGAACTTTAAATTTAGGAAGTCAATTACAATGGTATTCTCTAAAAGAAGTTGCTGATATTACTGGCATAAATAAAGATACTATAAGGAAAAAGATTATAAGCCAAAATCTTCCACATCATAGAGCAAAGACTAAGCAAAGACCTTATATGTTAGATATAAATCAACTAATGAAATTCCTAAAAGAAAATCAAGATTTATGGAGATATGATAGTTTAACTATAAATGTGTTTGAATTAAAAACTAAGTGGTTAGTTGAAAAAATAGAAAAAGATAAAACTACTCTTAAGAAATATAATAAAAGTTGGACTGATTATGAGGATAAAGTTATGCTTGATAGAGTTAAAAGAGGTTATAGCTATGAGCAAATAGCACAAGAACTAGGAAGAACAACTCAAGGGGTAATAGGTAGACATAGATTTAAGTATAATTATAGATATTAATAAGAGGGGGATAAACTAAAGATGAAATTATTTGTGGGAATATTAATTTATATTATCTTAGTAATGTTTTTTTACTCAATACTTACTGTAGGGGGTAGGTATGATGATTAAAGTATATGATGATAATAAACATATCTGCGAATGTTGTGATAATGATAGTATGATACTTATAGATTTTACAGAAGATATAAGACCAAATAGCCTAGGAAAAAGGTTATATCTTTGCAAAGATCATAAAGAAAAATTATTAGATTTATTATTACCGTTTTAAGTTTAAATAAAATCAAAATTTTAAAGAAAGTTGAGGAAGATTATGAAAACAATTTATAGAACATACAAAGATACAGAAGTTGTTCAATTAGCGACTAATATAAGATGCCCATACTGTGGATATGAATGGCAAGAGATTGATATGGATGAATGCGGAGAAACATATCATTTAATTTGTGAAATTGAAGATGATGGAGGGTGTGGCAAGGAGTTTTTAATGAGATTTGACTAGGATTAAGCGAGTAAGTAATGTGCGTAAAAGCTATAGGATTAATTTTCTATAGCTTTTTATTTTTTATAAACTTATGTATCATTTTCATAACTTATACATATAATAAAGTAACAAAACGTTATTAAGGGGGATTAAATATGAAAATATATACATTAACAAATAAAGGTGAAGTATTAGCTATACTTTCTCATAAGGACAATATGAGTTATAGAGATTTTAAAAATATATGTTTAGAAGCTTCAAATGAAGCAGAGAACGACTTTTACACTTTAAAGGATATATTAATCAATGATTATAATTTTGAAACTGTAGAAGCTTGTGGTGG
>JADIMN010000108.1 GCA_017694735.1 Candidatus Alectryobacillus merdavium | reverse complement strand
CAAACAGTTGGACGTTATGATATTAATAAATTTATTCGTTATTATTTGGCAATTAAAACAAGAAAACTTTATGATGAAAAAAAACTGTATTTTGAATTTAAGTATTATCGTGAAGGCAGTCAGTGCTCAATTGATGTGATACTTAAAGACATGATAGAATATGCAGGTTATTATAGGTCAATAGTAAATCCAAAACAGGAAAAAACGGCATATTCAGATATCCTTGAACGTATTAATAAACTTGATATGAAAACATGCATTCCGTTGATAATGGATTTATTTAAAGCGGAAAAAAATGGATATATTGCTGAAGAAAAATTAAGTAAAGCGTTAGAGGTAATAGAAAATTTCATTGTTAGAAGAGAAATTTGCAGTTTACCAACAAATATATTTAATAAACTTTTTGTTCAAATTGGTGCAGAAGTTGATAAGGAAATAAAAAATAATAATATGGATTACTATGATGTATTTTGTTATAAATTATTATCTAAAACAGGTAAAAGTCGTTTTCCAAATAATCATGATTTTCGTGAACATTTTGATTCCTATGATTTATATAATGCAAAGTCAAGTATGAAAAAGTATATATTAGAAAGGTTGGAAAACTTTGGTAATAAAGAACTTGTAGCTGTAGAACAATTGATTGATGAAAAGAAATTGACGATAGAACATATTATGCCACAGACACTCAGTGATGAATGGAAACAGCAACTTGGTAAAAATTGGGAAATTATTAAGGAAAAATACTTAAATACTATAGGAAATTTAACATTGACAGCATATAATTCTAACTATAGTAATTTATCTTTTCAAAAGAAGAAAACAATGGAAGAAAAAGGATTTTCATTTAGTAAATTATTTTTGAATGATTATATAAAAAGATGTGATGAATGGGGTGAAAGGCAGATTAAGAAAAGAGCGGATATTTTATATAAAAAAGCAGAAAAAATATGGTGGATTCCTGATGTGGTTGAAGATAATGAAATAGAAAAAACGGAATGGATAAATTGGGATGAAGATGTAGATATTACAAGTAAAAAAATTTCACAAGTAGAAGTTATGGGAACATTGATGGAAACAAAAGATATGAGTGATGCCTATAGAAAAATTCATAAGAGTTTATTTGAGTTAGAGCCTACTATTTATTATAAATTAGATTTTGCATGGTTTAATCAAAGCAAAGAGAGCATGAAAAGAGCATATGAATTATCTGAAAATGCTTATATAGAAACAAATAAAAGTAGTCAAAGTAAATTTAATTCAATAAAAAAAATAGCTGAAGCAATGCAGTTGGATTCAAATGATATTCGTCTTTTAATGATAAATAAACCAATAAAATAAAAAATCATAATGATGTAGTCTATTAAGTATAATGTAGGTTAAATTAAAACGGATATAAATAATAATTATTGTTGACAAATAGTAATATTAATTATATTATATAGCTATGGTATTAATGAATTCTATTTAGCACTATGCTAACTTAAAATAATTATATTGGAGGTTTTTTTATTATGAAAAAATGGGTTTGCACTGTATGTGGTTGGGTTTATGATGAAGAACTCGGCGATCCAGATTACGATTTAGCTCCTGGTGTAGCTTTTGAAGATTTACCAGAAGATTTTGTTTGCCCTCTTTGTGGTGTAGGCAAAGACCAGTTTGAAGAACAAGAATAATTTTTGTTTGCAATCTATTAAGTTTGAAAGTAAAACGCAGTATTACCTTTTGGTATACTGCGTTTCTTGTATTATAAAATATTTTAATGTGAGGTAAGAATTTTGTTTAAACGAAAATATCATCATAATGCAACGAGTGATGATTGCGCTAAATTGTGTTGTACTAAAATCGAACATTTTTCTGCACATGCAGGTGAAACGAAAATTTTTGAAGACATAAATCTTCATATTCATTGTGGACAATTAACAGCAATTATCGGCCCTAATGGAGCAGGTAAATCTACTTTACTTCGCTGTATTTTGGGAGAATTTCCGCATACGGGAAATTTGCATTATGTCGATGCTAAAGGCAAGCACACAGGTCATCCTGTAATCGGTTATGTGCCTCAATACTTGCGCTTTGATAGAACTTCGCCGACAAGTGTAATGGATTTTTTCTGCGCTTGCTTATCGCGCCGTCCTATTTGGTTATGTAATATGAAAAAATATCGTCCAATGGTTTTAGAAAGCTTAGCAAGAGTAAAAGCACAGCATTTAATAGATAGAAGACTGGGCGCTTTATCTGGCGGAGAAATGCAACGCGTTTTGCTTTCACTGGCTTTAAATCCAATGCCTGATTTACTGTTTTTAGATGAACCAGTATCTGGCGTTGACCATAATGGATTGAAATTATTTTATGAAATTTTATCGGAACTCAGAGAAAAAGAAGATATGGCGATTGTGCTTGTATCGCATGATTTGCCACTCGTAGCAGAATATGCTGACCAAGTAGTGTTGTTGAATAAAAAAGTTATTTGTCATGGAACTCCTAAGGAAGTATTTAATCGCAAGGAAACGAAAGATATATTTGGTACGATTATAGTTCCAGATAGGGAGGAGGTCGAATAAATGCTCGATACAATTTATTCTGTAATAGATACGATTTTGCCATTTGCATGGCTTGGACATACTTTTATGAAAAATGCTTTTTTAGCGATACT
>JADIMN010000107.1 GCA_017694735.1 Candidatus Alectryobacillus merdavium | reverse complement strand
ACATACCATGTTCTAGAGACTTCTTCTTTTTTTACAATACTTGTTTGTCTTTGCATAAATAAATCTCCTTTTATAGCAATAGTCTTGTATTCTTACCGGGAATTCAATACATTTCTATAAAGCCGATAATTATTATAATTATTTATAATAAATAATTCAACAAATATTAATTTATTCTATCAATGTGTTCGATATCTATATTGTAATAATTATTTAAGTCTACTTGAATAAAGCCATCTCCAACAGCAAGCTCACCTTCACCATTAGCACTTACTAAATATCCATAACTATTAAAAACTAAATCTAATCCAATAGTTGTCTTAACTAAATCTTCTTCATATCCACTCGCTTCAAAAGAGCCAGATATAAGTAGACTACCATCAGAATTACTTGTAATACTACAATCATCAAAAATAGATAAATCATATGATCCAATAAAATATGATTCATAAACATAATCAGCTTGTGCAATTATTGTAGATAAAGCTTCTTCGCTAGACATATATTCTGTCTCATTTGAATTTACTCCAGTTGCATCAATTACCCTTAAAGTTTCGTGAATATAAGGATTATCTATATCTAAACCATTACGAATAATTTGATTTTGATCTTTTAAAGAATATGATTCTGTTAAAGTTGTGTATGAAGAAAGAGAAGTAAAATAATATAAATCATAAAATTTACTTAAATCAAACATTATATTTGATGTAAAAATCTCATCAACAGTAATATTTGTCCCGCTAACATCAACATCTACTCCATATCTTGAAGTTTGAGCAGATGAAAAAGAATAAATATCGAAGTTTTCATAATTTTCAATAATTTCTTCAAGTAAAATTTGATTTTCACTTTTACTTGTTGTTTCTTCATCTTTACTTGTATTATCTAAAGTTGATGATAAAGAAGTCGACTCTTCCCCACAAGAAGTTGTAAGAAATAATGTTGAAATTAAAAGTAAAACACATTTTTTCATAGCAAAAACCCCTGTAAAACTTAAATATTTTTATCTAAATCCTCACTTATAAAATAAAGTGGTCTTTTCTTTGATTCCATATATGTTCTTCCTACATAATTTCCAACAATAGAAATAGCAAATAAAACAATTGATAGTAAAACACACATCAATGAAACAACACAACCTATAGTATAATCACCATAAAGTGGAGGTATTAATAAGAAGCAACAAATAGAAGCAATTATTCCTCCAATTAATAAAATCCAAGCAAAAATATTTACAATTCTTAAAGGTTTTAGTGAAAAAGAATATACTCCATCACTTGCTAATTTAAGCATTTTTCGCAAATTATATTTTGAAACTCCGGCCTTTCTTTCTTCTCTTTGATAATAAACTTTATCAGATTTAAAACCAATTTGAGGTATTATTCCTCTTAAATATAAATCTTGTTCATTATATAAAGATAGTGATAAAACAACTTCTTTACTTAATAATCTAAAATCCGCGTGATTATAAACAAGTTCAATTCCTAAAAATTTAAGTAACTTATAATATGATTGAGCGGTAAATCTTTTTAAAAATGAATCTTTTTTTCTAGAACTTCTAACACCATAAACAACTTTATAACCTTGGTGATACTTTTTAACCATTTCAATTATTGCATTAACATCATCTTGTAAATCTGCATCAATAGAAATTGTTAAATCAGCACCTTTTTCAACACTATTTTTAAGTCCTGCTAAGACTGCTTTTTGATGTCCTTCATTTCTTGAGAAAGAAATTCCAGTAAAATGTTCATCTAATTTTTTTAAATCTTTTATTATTTGCCATGTAGAATCAATTGATCCATCATTTACAAACAAAATTCTTGATTCATCACAAACTAGATTATCACTAATCAATTTTTTTAAGATATTTAATAAAACTTCTGCGCTACTTTTTAAGATTTCTTCTTCATTATATGCAGGAACTACAATATATAACTTATTCATATATACTTATTTTATAACTTTTAATATATTTTTTAAAGCATAAGAAACGCCATCTTCTTTAACATCTAAAGTAACATATTTAGCAACTTTTTTAACCTCATCAATAGCATTTCCCATAGCAATTCCATTAAATTTTTTAATCATTTCTAAATCGTTTCCAGCATCTCCAAAAGTATAAATATCTTTTTCATCTATTTGAAGATGTTCTTTTAAAACATTTACTCCTGAACTTTTATCAATTCCTTTTGGTTCAAACTCTAAAAAATAACGACTAGATTGAACAATATTATATTTTTCTTTAAATTCATTATCTATATTTAGTGTAGAAAAATAATTGAGTTTTGAAGAAAAACAAATTACTTTTTCAATATTTATATTATCATCATCGTTTTTAAAAAACTTTAAAGGTTTCATATTATTAGAATTACACTCCCAATCTAGAAAATCACTTTCCTTAAAATATCCAATAAAGTTTTTATAATAACAAAAACAAACTACATTATTATCATTTTCAAAAAATTTAAAAATATCTTTATAATCTTTTAATTTTAATGGTGACTTAAATAAAGTATTGCCATCATAATCAGTTACTTCACTACCATTTGTACAAATACAATATTTTTTATTTTTTGGAGCATTAACACAATCAAAAAATTTTCTAATTCCAAAATAAGATCTGCCAGAAGCAATAGCAACAATATTATCTTCTTTTAATAATTTTTCTAAAGATTTAATAGTAGATTTCTTAAAAACTTGATCTCTATCTATTAAAGTTCCATCTACATCAAATACAAATAAACTCATACCATAAAATTATAATATAAAGAAAATAAAAACGCATTAAACTTAATGCGTCCTTACTTAATTTAAAAATATGCCAAATTAGTCAGCCAAAACTGTAATCTTATCGTGAAGAATTACTGTAACTAAGTCAATAATCCATGGAATTAAATCGATACCTGGAATAACAAATAAAATACCAACAACTAATGTAGTAGTATTTTTTGATTCAAGATACTTAAAGATTCTATAAAGACCACCAAGAATCCAACCAAAAAAGATTTGTAAAATAATCTTAGCTACATATGGCAAATCATCATAAACTTTACACATATTTTTTATCTCCTTAGAAATATTATATAACCTTAGAGAAATTTAAACAATTTTTATAAGTCGACGTTATGATAAACTTCTTGAACGTCTTCAACATCATCTAAAGCATCTAATAAGTTTTGGAATTTTTGTTTATCTTCACCTTCGAGTGTAATTTTTTCATTAGCCATCATTGTAACTTCGCTTGTTTCAAAATCATTAATTCCAATACCATTTAATTCTTCTTTAGCTTTTGCAAAGTTACTTGGATCAACTAATACTTCAATAATTCCATCTTCATAAGTTACTTCTTTAACATCAACATCTCCTAATATTAAAGTTTCTTCTACTTTATCTCTTAAAGCTTCATCTCCTTTAAAATCAAGAACACCACAAGCAGTAAAATTATAAACTACACTTCCTAAGTGTCCACCCTTTCTAACTACTGCTGTCTTAACATTTGTAAGAGCTCTATTTGTGTTATCTGTTAAAGTATCAATAATTAAAAGTGAACCACCTGGTCCAAAAGCCTCATATCTTCCAGAAATATAGTTAGTAGCTTCTCCACCTTGTGCTTTTTTAATAGCTCTTTCTATAACGTCTTTTGGACATGATTTTCTATATTTTTCAATTGCACTTCTAAGTGCTAAATTACTTTCAGGATCAGGGACACCACTCTTTGCAGCCATATAAATTTCTTTGCTAGCTCTCATATACATTGCGCTTTTTTTAGCAGCTGTAGCAGCCATCGCAGCAGCTCTGACTTCAAAATGTCTTCCCATCAAAAAACCTCCGTTAATTTATAACTCTATTATTATAATACTATTTAAAATAAAATTAAATTTTATAAACCAAAAAATTAACTATATAATGATTAATAATTTTACTTTCTTATATGATATTTTATAAATTAAAATAATTTTTTTAGTTTTCTTGTCTAATATAACTTAATCAAAAAAATTATTCAAAAGTTACTCCTAGATTTTGACTATTTAAATATGAAATTGAAAAAAATAAAGTATTACCAAGTGAACTTGTTTGTATTACTACATCGTGACTTATTTCAAATATATTTGCATCAATTAATTCATCATCTTCTTCTGTATTATTTAATAATTGAATAGAAGAAACATTTTGTATCATAAAAAAGTTTTAATTAAGTGTTATAAACTTATAATTATTTTTATTTTATAACACTTATGATAATGTTACATCAACTTTATTTAAAAGCCAATCTTCAATATTAAAGTGAGTAATTCCATCCTTTGACATATCATATTCATCTAGACTAAACACATACTTTGGCGATGGATCACGAACAGAATCAAATGCTCCAAATTCTCTTTCAATAACATCATTACTTGATAGTAAGTATGCTACTTGGATAAAACATTTCTTACCATCTTTCATAGCAACAAAGTCAATTTCACCTTTATATGTTTTACCAATCTTTACATCATATCCTCTATATAATAATTCATTATAAATAAGATTTTCTAAAGCATGAGCAACAAATATTTTATTTGAATCATTGCAAGCAAGTAAGAATCCATTATCAACAACAAATTGCTTTTCAATATGTTTTAAAGTTCTTTTAGTAGCTATATCATAGCGTTTAACTCTATTTATTAAACAAGCTTGTTCTAATTTTTCTAAATATCTATAAACATTTTCACTATAAATTGTGTCAGTATTATTTTGGTTATAATATTCAACAATACTTGATGCAGAAAATTCTTTAGAAGCATTATTGATAATATATTTAGATATTGTAATAAATGTTTCTTTATTAATCTTAGCTTTAGTATTACAAATATCTTTATCAATAATCCCATAATATATTGATTTTAAATATTCTTTAATATCTTCTTCTAAATCGTAATCCATACGTTGAGGCATCCCACCAAATCTAATAAAGTTTTGTAAAGGTTTTTTAGGAAGATCTAAACCATTTTCTTCATAGTATTTAATAAATTCACTATAAGCAAAAGGCATAATTTTAAATTCTTTACATCTGCCAACAAGTAAACTCGCAAGTCTACCTGATAATAATTTTGAATTGCTACCACTTACAAAGATCGATACATTCTTTGTCGCTTTAAGTGAAGCTAAAACTTTTTCAAATTGTTTAACATGTTGAATTTCATCTAAAAAAATATAATACTTACCATCATCAATAATTTGTCTTAAGATATAATCATTTAATTTATTATAATTTTTAATTTTTGAAAACTTAATATCCTCAAAATTAATAAATATGATATAATCTTTTTTTATTTTTTTATCATTAATTAACTCTTCTTTAATTTGATCCAATAAAATACTTTTACCACATCTTCTTACACCAGTCAAAACCTTAATTAAATTAGATTCATAAAATCTTCTTATATTTTCTAGATATAAATTTCTTTTAATTAGCATAGCTAGTCACCTCATATATAGTATATCGCAAATTTAATAAAGTGTTACAATTTTATATTTTTTTTAAAATTATAACACTTTTTATATTATTTCTCATGTTTAGTTATTGCTTAATAAAAGTCATCGCATAAAAAATTTCATCATAATATGAATATTTACATAATAATCACCATTTTACTATAAAAAACAAAAAAGACTGTTACTTAAATTGTATCAATCTTGTTTACTCTAATGGCTTTCATTACCTATTTTTATATAGTTGCAGCAACTAATTTTCAGTAAAGTAAAAATTTTTAATTGGTGTCTCTTCCTTTGATTTGAAGCTTACTCTATATTTGATTGATTCTTAACCATAGATATCTTTGGCTAATAATCTTTGTATCGTTGTAGCATTATTCATATTGTTAACAAAGAAAATATAATTTTCTTTCTATCTCATGAAGTGGTACATTTTCTTCTAAATGCTTCTTTACGTACTCCAGTTTTTCTTTTAATGTATATTATATTTCATAACAAAAACCCCATTTCTATCATACCCTAATGGGCAAAGAAATGGGGGAAGTTTCAATCAATATGGTGCCCGAGACCGGAATCGAACCGGTATGGAATCAACTTCCGCAGGATTTTAAGTCCTGTGCGTCTACCTATTCCGCCACTCGGGCATTATAAGATGGTGATCCACTGGAGATTCGAACTCCAGACCCCTTGATTAAAAGTCAAGTGCTCTACCGACTGAGCTAGTGGATCTTCTAGCTTGGCTGGGATGGCTGGGATCGAACCAGCGAAATGACAGAGTCAAAGTCTGTTGCCTTACCACTTGGCTACATCCCAAGATCAAGATGGTGGGAGGGGGCAGATTCGAACTGCCGAACCCTCAGGAGCTGATTTACAGTCAGCCGCGTTTAGCCTCTTCGCTACCCTCCCATAAATTTAAATGGTGGACGTTGAGGGGCTTGAACCCCCGACCCCCGCCGTGTAAAAGCGATGCTCTCCCAACTGAGCTAAACGTCCTTAAAATAAGGCGCTTATAAATTATATATTTAATTGAAATATTTATCAAGAAAAAACAAAATCATTTTTTCTTATTTTTTGAAATTATGTTAATTTATTTATAAACGCCAAAAAATTTAATATTAATATCCTGGTTTACCAAGTAAATGGAACATGTTTTTCTTATAAATTTCAACACCAGGTTGATTAAATGGATTAATTCCAAGTAAATAAGCACTCATTGCACATGCTCTCATAAAGAAATAGAATAAAAATCCTAAATTATATTCATCCATTTTATCTAAATATAAAACAATATTATCAACTCCTCCAGTCTTTGAATGAGCTTCTAATGTTCCTAAAAATGCTTTTTCATTTATATATGATAAAGTTTTACCAGTCAAATAATTTAATCCATCAAGATTCTCATCATCATTAGGAATTAAAATTTCATGTTTTGAATTCTTAACAAATAATACTGTTTCAAACAATACTTTAGATCCTTCTTGAATAAATTGGCCAAGGGAGTGAAGATCTGTTGAAAAATGTGCACTATCTGGTAATAATCCTTTATCATCTTTTCCTTCTGATTCTCCAAACAATTGTTTTAACCATTCATTTAATTCAACTAATTGAGGTTCATATGAAACAAATAATTCTACACTCTTATTATTTAAATATTGATGATATCTACAAACAGCATATTTATAACAATCATTTGTATAAATATCATCATTATCAAACTTCACCATTGCATCATATGCACCTTGTAAGACTTTTTTAATATCAATTCCAGCTACAGCCATTGGAAATAGACCAACAGCAGTTAAAACACTATATCTTCCACCAATATCATCTGGTAAAACATAAGTTTCATAGCCTTCATTATTTGATAAAGTTTTTAAAGCACCTTTTTCTTTATCGGTTGTAGCTATAATAGCTTTTCTTGCTTCTTCTTTTCCAACTTTTGATTCTAATAATTCTTTTAAGATTCTAAAAGAAACACTAGTTTCGGTTGTTGTACCCGATTTAGAAATAACATTAATTGCAAACTTTTTATTTTTTAAATATTCAATTTGTTGATATAAGTAATCACTTGAAAAAGTTTGCCCCATATAAATAATTTCTATTTTATCTTGGTTTTTTAATCCATTTAAAGCCTCAATTGCAGCTCTTGCTCCAAGATAACTTCCACCAATACCGCAAACAACTAAGACTTCGTAGTTATCTCTAATATATTGGGCTTTTTTAATGATTCTTTCGACTTCTTTCTTATCATAATCTTTAGGCCAAGTAGTCCATCCAAGAAAATCATTACCTTCTCCAGTTTTGTTGTTAATCATTTGATTAATTTTTCTAACTCTATCTTCATAATCTTTAAAGTTAGGTAAATTCTTTACATAATTTAAATCTAATGTCATGTTTTTATCCCCTTTATAATAATCATTTATCCAAAAATTTATATTTTCATTTAATTTAGTAAAATCATTCAATTTTTTTATTATTTCTTCTTTTTCGATTTTACTAATTTGTTTTAAAGATAAACTTATATGATCACTTTCTTTATCATACGAAATTATTTTAACACTTATTAGTTGATTTAGATAAAAATGGTTGTAAATATTTTTTATATATTTATTTGAAATTTCAGATATATGTAATAAACCTAATTTGTCACCATCTAATTTAATAAAAACACCATAAGGTTTAATACTTACAACTTTACCTCTAACAATACTTCCAACTTTCATAAATATTTCTCTATTTCTTTGATATCTTCTAGAGTGGTTATTTTTAAATTATATTGCTTATTTTCAACAAAGTTTAAAGGAGCAATATATTTTAAAAATAAACAACCATCATCTAATACATTTACATATTTTTCTTTTTTTGCCAATGTATGTGCCATTTTAATTTCACTTAGTTTAAATGTTTGTGGTGTTTCAATTATTTTAATACTTTCTCTATCTAAATATTGATTTGATTTTGAATCAAATAAAGCATTTTTTTCATATTTAAAAGGAATACTATTTCTACCTTTTTTAGCACTATCAATGAGTAGTTTTAATAACTCAGTTTTAATAAAAATTCTTGCTGAATCATGGATCATTATATAGTCTTTATCATTAATATCATCAAAATAATTTAAAGCATTAAAAACACTTTCTTGTCTAGTTTTCCCGCCTTTTATTAATTCGATGTTTTTATATTTTTTTGTAGCATCTTTAATTAATGAAAAATAATTTTCGTTTGCAACAATCAAAATTTTCTTAAATAATTTACTTTTTATTGCAGTTAAAAGAGGATACATAAAAATATACATATCTTTGTATTTAAGATATTGTTTAGGAGTTACAATATTCATTCTTTTTCCAGAACCGCCGCAAAGTAAAACAAAATAATTCACGGAATTATTTTATCACTTTTACTTTGCTTTGTCTTATTTATCTTCTTTATGAGATTTATCAAACTTAGCTATTCTTGATTCGTTTTCAATTAGTAAAATAATATTCTTAACTAACTTATCTAATTTACTGCCATCTTTATAATCGCCACGGCAAATATATTTAACTCTTTTATCATCTAATAATTTCTTACTTGTATTTTGACTTGATTTGCTACTTTCAATAGCAATAGAAAATCCACCATAACTATTAATAATTTCCATACAAGGTACATCGGTAATTCCATCGCCCAAATAAATCATGTGATGATATTCAATTCTTCTCTTTTTTGTTCTAGCATTTAAATTATCGTCATCAGAAATATCTAAAATTCCTTTTGAAATTCTAAATAAATACTGCGTTTTTTGAGTGTAATTTACAGCATTTTTAGGCCAAATTGCATTTTTAGAAATTGGATCATATACAAATTCACATCCAAAAATTGCTTTAAAATATTTTGCAATTTTACTGCCGTTAATGATTTCTTTATTTCCGCTTGAACATAAATAATGTTCTATTTTGACATTATGTTCAGCGCCAAAATCTTTAATTCTTTTAAACCAAGTTTCTACACCTGGGAAAAATTCAATTTTTTCACCGCATTCTGCTAGAAATTTCTTTGTTAAAGGAATATTTTTTTCTCTACATTTAGAAAACATTAAATACATATATCCAAGAATTTTTTCAACTCCAAATTGGTCGCAAAACTTGCCAGTTTCTTTCCAAAACTCTTCTGGTGTCATTCCAAGACTTGGAATAAATGAATAATTTTGCATATCAGTTGTGCAAAGAGTTTTATCAAAATCATAAATAATAGCAATTATTGGTTTTCTCATATTCAATTTCTCCTACAAAAATTATAACAAAAATTAACTAAAATAACAAAAATCACCACTATATTTGATTATTTTATGTGTGATATTATAATAATACTATGTTTTTAGGTATTACAGAAACTGGAATTAGAATAATTATAGTCGTGTGTATTGTTCTACTAATACTCTATATTTTGCTAGTAATTTTTTCACTTTTATCATTATATAATTTCAGATGTAAATTAAAAAATGCATATAAATCTTTTTTAGTTTTACTTTTTGAAAAAGAAAAAATAATCAAGATTTGCATGGATATTTTAGCTAAAAATAATATATCTGCTCCAAAATATGAATTTGATATTATAAAAAATCTAGATAAGATTACATATCAAGAATGTTTCAATGTTCTAAATGAAATATATTTTTCATATTTTAAAATCATCAATGAGAATGAAGATTTACTAACGACATTCAATATAAATAAAATAAAGTTATTTAATAAAGAGAATGAAATTCAATATTTTAGATTATTAGAATCTTTTAATAATAATATTAATGGTTATAATTATTGGGTGAGAAATAAAGCTACCTGGATATTTACTCATCTATTCGGTTTTAAAAAAATAGTAATTAAAGGAGGGAAAAAATTATGAATTTTAATGATTTACCATTAACAATTCCAAACTTGGAAAAAGTTAAAAAACAATACGAAGATATTCTTCAAGAAATTAAAGAAGCTGATACAGCTGAAAAAGTTGTTTCTTTAATTCATAAAAAAGATAGAATTGATGTCGAAGTTAGTAGCGATGTTTCTATTATTAATATTAGATATACTATTGATACTACAAACAAAGAATATAAAGAAGCAAATGAAAAAATTAATCAAATTATACCTGTAATTTCATCTTACTCTTTACCAATTGTTAAAGAAATATTAGCAAAACCATTTAGAAAAGAAATGGAAGATAAACTTGGCAAATTCTTATTTGATAAAATGGAAAACTCTTTGCTAGCTTTTGATGAAAAGATAATTCCAAATTTAATTAAAGATAATGAATTATGTTCAAAGCATGATGAAATTCTTGGAAGCTCAAAAATTAAGTATAATGGAGAAATTTACACTATTACTCAACTTGGAAAGTTTACAAATTCTCCAGATAGACAGGTCAGAAAAGAAGTTTCTAAATTAATAGAAAATTTCTTTAAGAAAAATAACGAAGAACTTGGAAAAGTATACGATGAAATGGTTAAAAATAGGAATGATATCGCTCTAAAAATGGGCTTTAACAATTTCATGGAATACCAATATAAAAGTTTAGGAAGAGTTGATTATGATTTTGAAGATGTTAGAAAATATAGAGATCAAATATATAGAGTTGTTTTACCAATTTATAAAAAACTAATTAGAAAACAATCAAAACTTTTAGATATTAAAACATTACAATTTTATGATTTAAATTTAGACTTTAAAGATGGTAATCCTCAACCAAATGGTGAAATTGATGAATTAGTCGAATATGCAAAGAAGATGTATAATCAAATGTCTCCTGATATTGGATCATTTTTTGAAATGATGGCTGATTCCAATTTATTAAGTTTAAAAGCTACACCTGGAAAAGTTCCTGGTGGTTATATGACAACAATTTTAAAATATAAAGTTCCATTTATTTTTGCAAATTCAAATGGAACAACCGCAGATGTTGATACTTTAACTCACGAAGTTGGACACGCTTTCCAATATTACAACGCTAGAAATGTTGGAATTTCTGACTACACTATGCCTACTTTAGAAGCTTGTGAAATTCATTCTATGAGTATGGAATTCTTAACTTATCCATATATGGATTTATTCTTTAATGATATGGCTGAAAAATATAAATATATGCATTTAAAAGATGCTATTACAATTCTTCCATATATTTGTCTAATAGATGAATTCCAAGAAAATGTCTATTTAAATGTAAATATGAGCCATGAAGAAAGATGTGCTAAATTTAGAGATCTTGAAAAGAAATGGTTACCATTAAAGAAATATAACGGTTTCCCATTCTACAATAAAGGAACTTGGTGGTTAAAACAAGGTCATGTATTCAATAGTCCATTCTACTATATTGATTATTCACTCGCTCAAGTTGTTGCATTCCAATTCTTTGAAGAATCACTTAAAAATAAAGATAAAACTTGGAAGAAGTATGTAAGACTTTGTAAAATGGGTGGAAAATATCCTTTCTTAACACTACTTGAAAAGAATCATTTAAGAAATCCATTCATTGAAGGAAATGTTAAAAAAGCTATAAAACCTTTACTTAAAATTTTAAATTCTTACAATATTGATTAACACTTTCAAAACAAAAAGAGTTCCATGTAATTGGAACTCTTTTTTATATTAATTCAATTATTTGTTGGCGCGCCCTGAGGAACTCGAATCCGCAGCCTTTAGTTTCGTAGACTAACGCTCTATCCAGTTGAGCTAAGGGCGCAGTTAAATAAAAGAGGAATATATTAATTTGGAGCTTCCTGTCGGATTTGAACCAACGATCATTGAGTTGCAGTCAATTGCCTTGCCAACTTGGCTAAGGAAGCGTCGCATATTATTATATATATTT
>JADIMN010000106.1 GCA_017694735.1 Candidatus Alectryobacillus merdavium | reverse complement strand
TTCTTGAATTGTTTTGTAATACTAGCAACTTTCTTATCGCCAATATCAATATATTTTTGTTTATCTTTAAGTACTTCAATATCAGAAATTGCAACAGTTACACCTGATTTAGTTGAATACTTAAAGCCTTGATCTTTAATCTTATCAATAACAACACTTGTCTTACTTGTTCCATATTTATGGAAGACTTCAGAAATAATTAAACTTAAATCCTTTTTCTTAAATGGTGCTTTTAAAGGAAGTGATGAAATATAAGATTTAATATCTGTTCCCTTCTTTACAAAGAATTTTAATTCATCACCAGCTAAATTATTTTTACCAGGTTCATTTAAATATGGGAAATCTTCTGGAAAAATCATATTAAAGATGACTTTACCAACAGTTGTTACAAGATAAGAATTATTCATTTCATCACTAAATCCAGATTTAAGTAAAGCTTTACCTAAAATTGCGATTCTATTATGTAAATGAACTTTCTTTTCTTGATATGCAAGTAAAACTTCATCAACGCTACCAAATACCTTACCTTCAGCAAGTGCATATGATCTATATAATGAAGCTTCTTGATAATCTTTTTCAGCTTCTAACTTATTTGCTTTTGTTTCAAAATAAGCTTTATCAGCTTCTAAAGTTAAATAATAATTTCCAATAATAATATCTTGAGAAGGAGTAACAATTGGTTTTCCATCTCTTGGAGATAAGATATTATTTGAAGCAAGCATTAAATGAACTGCTTCTTCTTGAGCTTGTTTGCTAAGTGGAACGTGAACACCCATTTGGTCACCATCAAAGTCAGCGTTAAATCCAGTACAAACAAGTGGATGTAATCTAATAGCTCTTCCATCAACAAGCTTTGGTTGGAATGCTTGAATACCAAGTCTATGAAGAGTTGGAGCTCTGTTTAATAAGACTGGGTGTAAAGAGATAATTTTTTCAACTGCATCAAAAACCTCTTTAGTTTGTTTATCAATCATTTTATCTGCACTAGCATGAGATGGAGCAGTTTTATTTTCCATTAACTCTCTTGCGATAAATGGTCTTAAAAGTTTAATAGCCATTTCTCTTGGAAGACCACATTGATACATTTTTAAATCTGGTCCAATTGCAATAACACTACGACCAGAGTAGTCAACTCTCTTACCAAGTAAGTTTTGTCTAAATCTACCTTGTTTTCCTTTTAAAATACCACTTAATGATTTTAATGGTCTTTGTCCGGCACCAGTAACTGGTTTACCATTTCTTCTACCATTATCAATTAAAGCATCAACTGCTTCTTGTAACATTCTTTTTTCGTTTGTAAGAATGACACGTGGAGAGTTATTTTCAATTAAATCTTTTAATCTGTTATTTCTTGTAATGACTCTACGATATAAATCGTTTAAATCACTTGTTGCAAATCTACCACCATCAAGAGGTAGCATAGGTCTTAAATCTGGTGGAATTACAGGCAAAACCTTAATAATCATCCATTCAGGTTTATTTCCACTTGTTCTAAAAGCATCAATAACATCAAGTCTTTTAACAAGTTTTTGCTTTCTTTGATCTGGTGCAGTTTTAAGTTCTTTTCTAATGGCAATGCTTTCTTTTTCTAAATCAACTTCTTTTAAAAGTTGTTCAATAGCACCAGCACCTTCACCCATCTTTGCACCGGTATATTTACAAATTAAATTAGAAATACCATAGTAATCAAAACTTTGGTTTCTTTCATTTTTTAAAGCAGCGATATGATCTTCAACAACTGTGTAATCATATGAAGATTCTTCTCCTCTAGCTTTTAAAATTTCTTTTACTTCTTCTAAAGCTGGAATAAAATCAACTCTTCCAGTTTTTTCATCAATATATTGTTTATATCTTAAAACTTTACTCTCACCAACGTTTAAAACGATGTGAGCATTGTAGTAAATTATATCTTCAAGTTGTTTTGGAGGGATATCTAAAACTAGTCCCATTCTTGAAGGAATACCTTTTAAAAACCAAATATGTGAACAAGGAGAAGCAAGTTCAATGTGGCCCATTCTTTCTCTTCTTACATCTTTTTTAGTAATTTCAACACCACATTTTTCACAAACTACGCCTTCATATTTAACCTTTTTATATTTACCACAATGACATTCATAATCTTTGGCAGGTCCAAATATTTTTTCGCAGAAAAGTCCATCCATTTCTGGTTTTTGACTACGATAATTTATAGTTTCAGGTTTTGTAACTTCACCATGACTCCATGATAAAATTTTCTCACTTGATGCTAAGCCAATTCTAATCGCTTTTAATTGTTCTGAATCAAACATATTATTCTCCTTTCCCTAAAATTATCCAATCATTTCTTCTGCTTCTTCGCTTGTGAAAGTTTTTTCTTCCTCTTCTTCACTCATGCTTCTAGCAGTACGAATGGATTTTTCAGCACTTCTTTCTTCTTTACTTGTCTCTTTAGCAAGTACATCCATATCAATTTCTTTATTATTTGAATCAAATAAGGTGATATCTAATGCTAAACCTTTTAATTCTTTAATAAATACTCTACATGCTTCTGGAATACTTGGTTTAGGGAAAGCAGTTCCTTTAATAATAGCACTATAAGTCTTTCTCTTACCTGCTCTATCATCGGATTTGATTGTCAAAATTTCTTGAAGTGTATAAGCGGCACCATAAGCTTCAAGTGCCCAGACTTCCATTTCACCGAATTTTTGACCACCGTTTTGTGCTTTACCACCTAAAGGTTGTTGAGTAACTAAACTATATGGTCCAGTTGCTCTTGCGTGAAGTTTATCATCAACCATGTGGACAAGTTTAATCATATACATAACACCGACTGAAATCTTTTCATCAAATCTTTCACCGGTTCTACCATCATAAAGAACAGTCTTTCCATCTTCACTTAAACCAGCTTTTCTAATAAGATCGAAAATCTCATCATTTGAAATACCATCAAAGACAGGAGTTGCAATCTTAATACCTAATTTTTTACAAGCAAGTCCAAGATGAAGTTCAAGAATTTGTCCAATATTCATACGGGATGGAACACCACATGGATTAAGCATAATATCAACTGGTGTACCATCTGGAAGATATGGCATATCTTCAACAGGTAAAATTCTAGAAATAACACCTTTGTTACCGTGTCTTCCAGACATCTTATCACCTTCGGAAATCTTTCTTCTTTGAGCAATATAAACTCTTATTTTTTCATTAACATTTGTTGGAAGTTCATCTCCATTTTTTCTAGAGAAACACTTAACATCAACAACAATACCATTACCGCCATGTGGAACTCTAAGACTTGAATCTTTGCCATCTTTTGATTTATCACCAAAAATTGCCATAAAGATTTTTTCTTCTGGAAGAGGTTCGCCTTGACCTTTTGGAGTTGTTTTACCAACTAAAATGTCGCCTTCTTTAACTTCACTACCAATAGTAATGATTCCTCTTTCATCTAAGAATTTCTTAGCATTTTCACTAGTATTTGGAATATCTCTTGTAATTGTTTCAGGTCCAAGTTTTGTTTCTCTACACTCTAAATCATAACTTTCAATATGAATAGAAGTATAAACATCATCTTTTACAAGTCTTTGAGACATAATAACAGCATCTTCAAAGTTATAACCTTCCCAAGTTGTAAAAGCGACAACAACGTTTTTACCTAAAGCTAAATCACCATGATCCATACTTGGACCATCAGCAATTATTTGACCTTTTTTAATACTTTGATTAACGCCAACAATAGGAGTTTGATTAATACAAGTACCATTATTAGATCTTTCAAATTTTTGTAATATATATGTATCTAGTGTTCCAGCTACATTTTTAATAATAATTTTCTTACTATCCTTATATATAACTACACCATCATTTTTAGCAATAACAGCAAGACCACTATCATGAGCAACAGGATACTCCATACCAGTACCAACAAGTGGAGTTTCTGGATTTAAAAGAGGAAGTGCTTGTCTTTGCATGTTAGCACCCATTAATGCTCTAGTGTTATCATCATTTTCAAGGAATGGAATACAAGCAGTTGCAACAGAAATAATTTGTTTTGGAGAAACGTCAATGTATTCAACCTCACTTGTTTTAACAATTAAGTTTTCTCCATTATAACGAGCAACTACTCCATCTTGAAGAATTTCTCCTTCACTAGAAATCTTTACGTTTGCTTGAGCAATCTTATGATTTCTTTCTTGATCAGCTGAAAAATAAGTAGTTTCTTCACTGACATAAGCATGATCTACTCCATCAATTTCTTTATGAATAACTTTTCTATATGGAGTTTCAATAAAACCATATTTGTTAACTCTTGCATAAGTAGCAAGGTTATTAATTAAACCAATGTTTTGACCTTCTGGTGTTTCAATAGGACAAATTCTACCATAGTGAGTAAAGTGAACATCTCTAACTTCAATACTTGCTCTATCTCTAGTTAAACCTCCTGGGCCAAGAGCACTAATTCTTCTTTTATTTGTAAGTTCTGCAAGAGGATTAGTTTGATCCATGAATTGTGATAATTGGCTAGAATTAAAGAAATCTTTAATACTTCCACTTACAAGTCTAACATTTAATAAAGATTGTAAAGATAAATCATCTTCATTTGAAATAGATAATTTTTGAACTACAGCTTTACTCATTTTTGTTAAACCAATTCTAAATTGAGTTTGTAAAAGTTCACCAATTCTTCTAATTCTTCTATTTGATAAATTATCAATATCATCGGTTTCACCAAAACCATCCATAATATTAATAAAATATGAGAAAGTAGCAACCATATCACTAATTGTTACCCTATGTAAATTTGAATTTGCATCATTTGCAACAATATAGCAAACTTTTTTAAATGAATCATCGTTATAAACTTTGATTTGATGAACTCTAGTATTTGTATCAAGTCTAGTTTCTAAATCTAAATCAAGAGCATAAGCTCCATTTTCAAAAATCTTAGTCTTTTTTAATACAGAAACATCTTCTTTGCTCATTAAATGTTTTTTAGGGAATAAAATTTCACCATTTTCATCAACAATATTTTGAGCAAGATATCTACCGATAAGTCTATTATAAGGTCCTAATTTCTTATTAAACTTATATCTTCCAGGAGCTCCGATATCATAACGTTTATCATCAAAGAATTTTTGTTTTAAAAATTCATATAAACCTTCTTCAGTAATTGGTTCGCCTGGTTTTAATTTGTTAAAAATTTCTTTTAATGCGTCTAAAGTATTACATTTTACTGTATCTTTATCCCATGTATCTTTTAAAGATTTGCTCTCACCAAATAATGCTTCAATATCTTCATATTTTGTAAAACCAAGAGCCTTTAAAAACACTGTGACTGGCATTTTTCTTTGTCTATCAACTCTAACGGATAATAAACCTTTAATATCGCTTTCAAACTCAAGCCAAGTACCTCTACCTGGAATTAAATCAGCATTATAAATAAATCTTCCATACTTATCTCTACTCTTTCTTAAATAAGCGCCTGGAGATCTAACAATTTGAGATACAATAACTTTTTCTCCACCATTAATAACAAAAGTACCACTATCAGTCATCATAGGTAAATCACCAATAACAACAGTAGATTCTTTTGTATCTTTAGTTTCAGTTTTACTAATTCTAATAACTGCTTTTAAAGTACTAGAATATGATAAATTTCTGCTTTTACATTCAAGTGGTGAATATTTTGGCTCTTCTAAAAAGCAACTGATAAAATCAATTACAGTTCTTTTATCATATGAGACAATTGGGAAAACTTCGCTAAAAGCTTCACTTAATCCTTGATCAATAAACCACTTAAAAGAGTCAGTTTGAATTTCAACTAAATAAGGAAGTGGCATCTTACCACTGACTTTACTAAAATCTATTCTATCGTTGTTTAATCTTGCATAATTTTTATATAGTTCCATAACTTTATTTACTCCTTATTTGCATTACATATGTAAATATCTTTTTTACATTAAATGCCTATTTAACATAAAAAAGATTCTTTTTAAGACAATTTAAAAAGATAATTTAATTAAAAGTTATATATATCCTTAATATTTATATTATTTTTAATAATTTCCAAATTAATCACCTTAAAAATAAACATACAGAAGTCTCATTTAAAGATAAAAATAAACTTACTTTAAATGGATAAAACCTGCCTACTATAAAAAATTTAGTAAGCAGGTTTAAAAAATTAAATTTAAAACTTATTTAATTTCAACTTCAGCACCAGCTGCGACTAAAGCTTTCTTATGTTCTTCAGCTTCGGTTGGTGAAATATGTTCTTTAATAGCTACTGGAGCAGCATCGACTAATTTCTTAGCATCCATTAAGCCAGCACCTGTGATAGCTTGAACAGCTTTAATAACTTGGACTTTGCTCATACCAACACTCTTAATCCAAAGAGATACTTCACTTGGTCCTTTCTTAACTTCTTCTTCTTCAGCAACTGGAGCAGCTGCAACTGGAGCAGCAGCAGTAACACCGAAAGTTTCTTCGATTGCTTTCTTTAAATCGTTTAATTCTAATGCAGTATATTCTTTTAATGAAGCGACAATTTCTTCAACTGTTAATTTTGCCATAATTTTTTAATCCTCCTAAATAATAATTTTCATAAATTGGCTTTGTATATTTTTATTGTTTTTCACTAACTGCTTTAACAGCACAAGCAACATTTCTGATTGGTGCTTCTAAAACAGAGAGTATCATTGAAAGTAAACCATTCTTATCAGGTAACTTGCTGACTTCAAGAACTTTATCTTTTTCAAGATATTTACCTTCAACAAGTCCAGCTTTAATTTGGACTTCTTCATTTCTTTTAGCAAATTTTGTTAAAACTTTAAGACTATCAGAGAAATCTTTTGCAAACATAATTGCATTTGGACCTTTTAATGAGTCTGCAAACTCATTATGATTTAATGATTCAAAAGCTTTCTTTGTAAGAGTGTTTTTAAAAACACATACTTTGCTACCAGATTTTAACAAACTTCTTCTTAATTCAGTAAGTTTAGAAACGCTTAATCCACGATATTCAAATAAAACAACCGTAGTTGAAGCTTTAACATCTTCGCAAACTTCATTAATAAGATCTTGTTTTGCTTTTAAGACATCTTGGTTCATCATCTACCTCCTTTTAAAAATTTATAATGAGGCTTCCAATATACAATATTTTAAATACCTGCGTAACATATTAAGCTTTAAAAGCTGTTAACGGTCTATGGTATATTGATAGCTCTTTACCAAAATTAATAATTATCTACCATCAAAGGTAAAATGGATTGCAGGTCCCATAGTTGTATGCATAACAGCATTTTTAACATATGTACCTTTTACTGCTGCTGGTTTTGCTTTAATAATTGCACCAGTTAAAGCAGCAATATTTTCAGCGATTTTTTCGCTATCAAAGCTAACTCTAGCAACTGATACGTGAATATTTCCTTCTTTATCAACACGGTATTCAACTTTACCAGCTTTGATTTCTTTAATTGCTTTTGCGATATCTGGGTTAACTGTTCCAACTTTTGGGTTTGGCATTAATCCTTTAGGACCTAAGATTCTTGCAATTTTACCAATTTCGCCCATCATATCTGGTGTAGCAACAATTACATCAAAATCAAACCAGTTTTGAGATTTAATTTTTTCAATCATTTCTTTTCCGCCAACAACATCTGCGCCAGCTTCTTTAGCTTCGTCAATTTTGTTTGTAATAGCTAAAACTTTTTTAGTTTTACCATTTCCATGAGGAAGAACAATTGTTCCTCTAACTTGTTGATCAGCTTGTCTTGGATCAACGTTTAATCTTATAGAAACATCAACTGTAGCATCAAATTTTACAGTAGAAGTCTTTTTTACTAATTCAACAGCTTCATTTAATGCATAAATTTTATTTGCATCGATCAATTTTGAAGCTTCAACGTACTTTTTACCTCTCTTCATAGAAAATCTCCTTCTTAGTCATCAATTGAGATACCCATATTTTTAGCGGTACCAGCAATAACTTTCATTGCAGCTTCAACATCATTACAATTCAAATCAGGTAATTTGTATTCAGCAATTTCTTTTAATTTAGCTTTAGAAATATGACCGACAATTTTCTTTGAATTAGCGGAACCTTTGCTAATTCCAGCAGCTTTTAATAATAAAGGTGCTACTGGTGAAGTCTTAATTACGTAATCAAATGATTTGTCTTCATAAGCAGTAATAACGACTGGGACAATTTCACCTTTTCTATCTGCAGTTTTAGCATTAAAGTCTGTACAGAATTTTGGCATTACGATACCAGCGGAAGCAAGCTTTGGACCTGGTTTTGCTTCACCACCAGGTAGTTCCATTTTAACTACTTTAGCGATTTTTTTAGCCACTTGACTTTCCTCCTTAAATTTTTGTCAGGGTTTGTGGTACGAATAATCGAGGATTCTCCCACAATATATTACGTTATATTTATATATAAAAATAACGCTTATTAATTATACAACTAACAAGCGCTATTTCAAAGAAAAATATTAATATATTGTTTATTTTTTAAAAATATTGAGGTTTTGCAATACTTTTTAGATTTTTTCTATAATAGAAAATTGAACTTCAAGAGTAGTTGAACGACCAAAGAATGTTGCTTGAATGGAAACAGTTTGATTGTCTGGTTTAATTTCAATAATTTGTCCTTCAAGACCGTTAAATGATCCGGCAACAACTTTAACATTATCTCCAACTTTATATCTTGTAATCATTGTCTCATCAACAAGACCAATTCTCTTTAATACAGATTCAATTTCATTTGTTGGAACTGGAGTTGGTTTTGTACCACCACCGCTAGAACCAGCAATACCAGTAACACCAGGTGTGTTTCTAATAATGTACCAAGTTCTATCAGTCATAATCATTTCAACAAAAATATATCCTGGATATAAGTTTCTTGTTTTTTCTTTAGTTGCACCGTTTTTATCTTTTACTTCGTATTTTTCTTCAGCAACAACAACTCTAAAAATTTGTTTTTCTAAATCAAAACTCTCGATTCTTTTTTTAATGTTTTCAGCAACTTTATTTTCGTGAGCACTGTAAGTAGTAGCGATATACCAAGCTTTCATTGAAATATCGGTATTTTCGTTATCTTTTTCTGTTGCTAATTCTACATCACTTTTTATGTTTTCGTTTTCTACCATACAATCCTCCTTTATTATGCAACCGATGAGGAAGCAGTTGATCCAACACTAGCGATTGGAGCAAAAATATCTTTTAATGAATTCATTAATTGAAGTCCAGTCCAGTTTTCAAACATTAAAATTAGACCAGCAATAATTAAAATTACCATTACCACAACAAAAGCATTAATAAATGTTGAAAAATCAGGCCATCTAACTTTTTTTGCTTGGTGTGCGACTTCTTGAAAATATCTTTTTGGCGATACCATATAACTCCTCCCTTATTTACTCTCTTTATGGATTGTATACTCATTGCATTTTGGGCAAAATTTCTTTATTTCCATACGAGAAGTACTACCTTCTTTTTTTGTGGTAGTATAATTTCTAGATAAACATTTAGAACATATTAAAATAATTTTTTTCCTCATAATCTTATTTTAATTTTACTTGTCATATTTTAAACGCAAAAAAATAACAAGTCAATAGTTATTATATTTATATTTTCCTAAAAAGTCATTATTATTTATTATTATTTAATAAATATTAAAATAATCAATTGTTAATCAATATAATTTTTAATCTTTTTTAAAGCTTGTTGGTAAATTGCTATTACAAGTTTATATGTAAGATTATATTTTTTACTAATTTGTATAAAAGTTAATCCATTATATCTTTCAATTATGACAAGTTTTTCACTTTCGCTTAATAATACCGTGTCATTATTTAAAAATCTATCACTTATGTCTTCTTTACTATACCATAAAACTATATCTTCGTTTTCTGCTAAACAATCTTTTAATGTTATACCCTCTTCAATATTTTCATCTAAAGATAAAGCATTTGTCATCATTTTATTAGCGTTTGTTAGCAATTTTCTATGCCAATCCTTAAATTTATTTGCTAAAAACCCTCTAAAATATGATTCTAAGTTTGTATATTTTCTTTCAATATTCTTTATAAATTCGTCAATAAATGTATAAAAAATATGTAATGTTTGATTCATTGAATATCCAAAATCTTTAAAAATTAAATAATATTTATAAAATATTAATTTTCCAACTTCATATAAATATCTAACTATAAAAGAAATAGCTTCTTGGTCTCTTCTTCTAATCGCATCAATATATGTTTCAAAATTAACACGAAAAGAAGTTTTTGTTTGAACTCTACTTTTATAAGAATTAGTTATTAGTTCTTTAATTTTAATTGTCGATAAACTTCACTTACAATAATCGCACAAGCATTAGAAGCATTAAGTGAATCTACATGTCCAGACATTGGAATTTTTATAAGTTCATCGGAATTTTCTTTTACAAGTCTAGATATACCAAACCCCTCACTACCAATAATTAATACGGTTTTTGAAGGATATTTAATATCAAAATAATTGTGTTTTGCATTCATATCGCTAGCATAAACCCAATAACCATATTCTTTTAATTTACTTATAGTTTGATTTAAATTTGTAACTTCTACGCAGTCAACAAAATTAATTGCACCAGTTGAAACTTTTGCAACTGTTGGAGTTAAACCAACTTGATTATTTTTTTTATAAATAATTCCATCTACATTAAAGGCGTCAGCAATTCTTAGAATTGCACCTAAATTATGTGGATCTTCCAAATTATCTAAAACTATTAATATTGAACTTTCATTGCCTTTATTTTTGTCAATTAATTCATCTAAATTTATAGATTTATAATCATTAATCTTTGCTATTATCCCTTGATTTTTTTGATTATTTGAAAGAAAGTCAATCTCCTCCTTTCTTTTGAAAGAATAAAAAATCTTATTTTCTTTTAAAATTTTAAAAACATTTTCATCTTTAAAAT
Organism: Candidatus Alectryobacillus merdavium; assembly: GCA_017694735.1. Taxonomy (GTDB): domain Bacteria; phylum Bacillota_I; class Bacilli_A; order RFN20; family CAG-826; genus Alectryobacillus; species Alectryobacillus merdavium. The sequence goes on along the minus strand of JADIMN010000106.1, from coordinate 774 downwards.
TCTCTTTCAAAAATACTTCGATAACCTTCTTTGCTTCAATCGCATTCAGCACCGAATTTTTACCGTATAAATATTGTGCCATTCGTCAATTTTCCTCTTAATAATGATGCAAATTCAAAATTATTTAAATAAAAAATTAAATAATTTTAATATACATGAATTGATAAAGGATAGATTTCCTCACATAAATCACGAATATAATTGTTTAATTTATCACTTGAAGTCTTACCAAGTCTAACCAAAAGTCTTAAGACTACTTCGTTATGAAAAGTTGCAATACTAACATCTGTATTTCTTATAATAACATTATTTCTTTCGGCTATATCTGCTACTTCTTTATATACACTTTTATCAACTGGAAGTAAGATAACAACAATTGGATTCTTTTTAGTTGCAAATTTTTCAATTGGAATAAATGCAATTAAACATAAAATACCTAAAATTGCACCAGTTAAAGCAATTAGCAAATTACCACTTCCACAAGCTAGACCAATAGACATTGAAAACCATAATGTAGCTGCAGTGGTTAATCCTTTTACAGTTGTACCAGTTTGAATAATAACACCAGCTCCTAGAAAACCAATACCAGAGACAACTTGAGCAGCAAGTCTCATTGTTTCCATATTTCCAGATGAGGAATATCCAATACTATATATAGATAATATCATTACTATACATGAACCAAGCCCAACTAATAAATGGGTTCTAAGACCAGCATTATGACCTTGATATTCTCTTTCAAAACCAATGATTCCAACTAAAAGTATTGTTAAT
>JADIMN010000105.1 GCA_017694735.1 Candidatus Alectryobacillus merdavium | reverse complement strand
AGCTGGTGTTCCATTCTTCTCTATATCTGGTAGTGATTTTGTCGAGATGTTTGTCGGTGTTGGTGCAAGTAGGGTTAGAGATTTATTTAATCAAGCTAAACAAAACGCTCCATGTATTATATTTATTGATGAAATCGATGCCGTTGGTAGACAAAGAGGTGCTGGTCTTGGCGGAGGAAACGATGAAAGAGAGCAAACTCTTAACCAATTATTAGTCGAACTTGATGGATTTGCTGATAATAACGGTATTATTGTTATTGCTGCAACAAACAGAGATGATGTATTAGATCCTGCGCTATTAAGAGCTGGAAGATTTGATAGAAAGATTACCGTCAGTTTACCTGATGTTAAAGGAAGAGAAGCTATTTTCAAAGTCCACGCTAAAAATAAAAAGATTGCTGCTGATGTTAACTTTGAAAATTTAGCAAAGAGAACTGTTGGATTTTCTGGTGCTGATATTGCAACAGTATTAAATGATGCCGCAATATTAAGTGTAAGAAATAACACTCCTTCAATTACTCTTGCTGAAATTGATGAAGCAATTGATAGAAGAATTGCTGGACCTGCTAAATCAAGTAGAACCATGTCTGAGATTGAAAGAAAAACAGTTGCTTTTCATGAATCTGGACACGCTATTATTGGCTTAAAATTAAAAGATAGTGATAAAGTACAAAAAATTACTATTATTCCTCGTGGAAATACTGGTGGTCATGTTTTAATGACTCCAGAATATGATAGATTCTTATTAACTAAAAAAGAATTGCTTGCAAGAATTACTGGTTATTTAGGTGGTAGAACCAGTGAAGAAATCTTCTTTGAAGATGTTTCTACCGGTGCAAGTAATGATATTGAAGTAGCTACTAGAATTGCTAGAAGTATGGTTGTTGAATATGGTATGTCTAAATTAGGACCTATTCAATACGAACAAAACGCTGGTTCAGTGTTCTTAGGAAGAGATTACACTTCAACTCAAAGAAATTTCTCACAAGAAGTAGCTATCGAAATTGATAAAGAAATTAGAAGAATTATTGATGAGTGTCACGATGAAGCAAGAAGAATAATTGAAGAAAATAAAGATGATGTTATTTTGATTGCTAATACTTTATTAGAAAAAGAAACTATTACTTCTGAAGAAATCGAATACTTATTAAAGAATAGAACTTTAGATAAAACCGTTAAAAAAGAGGAAGATAATGTTGTAGTTGAACAAGAAAATGATGTAAATAACACTCTTCAAAGTTCTGGCGATGTTGTAAATGTTGAAGACAACTCTTCTTCTAGTGAAATAGTTGCTGATGTTTCTAGTAAAGAAGAAGAAAAAGAAGTTAATTCCAATACTCAAGAAACTTCTGCTGAAACAAAAGAATCACTTGAAACAAATAAAGATGAACCTGTTAAAAAAAGAGGTCGTCCTAGAAAAAGTGAGTAAAAAATAATAAAATAGAGCAGAATTTACTTCTGCTCTTTTAATTACTATGGAAAAGAAAATTGATTCACTTTATTTAAAAAAATACTTTAAAAAGCACAAAGTTATTCTTGCTCCGATGGCTGGGATAACTTCCTTTTCCTATAGAAAATTTATGTCTAAGTTTAAACCTGCAATGGTGTTTTCAGAGATGATTTCTGATTGCGGTTTAATTTATGATAATAAAGAAACTATAAAACTTCTTTATACTGATAATAAAGAAAAAATGTTAGGTATCCAATTATTTGGAGGACAAAAAGAAAACTTATTAAAAGCTCTTGAGATATTAGAAGATTTAAAAATAAATTATGATTTTCTAGATTTAAATCTTGCTTGTCCTGTTAAAAAAGTAACAAAAAATAATGGTGGATCTGCTTGGCTAAGAGATATTAATAAATTAAAAGAAATGGTTTCTTTAATTGTTAAAAAATCAAAGAAGCCAGTTACTTGTAAAATTAGACTTGGACTAGATGATAAAAGTATTAATTTTATAGATGTTTGTAAGATTTTAGAAGAATGCGGAGTAATTTATATAAGTATTCATGCTAGAACAACTAAACAACTTTATTCTGGTGAACCTAGATATGAATTATTAAAAGACCTTCATAAATATATCAGTATTCCATTTGGAATTAGTGGAAATATATTTAAGGTTGAGGATGCTGTTAAAGCATTAAAAATTACTGGAGCTGATTGTGTTTTAGTTGCTAGAGGAGGAGTTGGAAATCCTCATCTTATTAAAGAAATAAATTATTATGTAAAAAAAGGAAAAATAAAACACTTTAAAAGAAGTGTTAAAAAGCAAGTTGAGTACTGTTTAAAGTTTTCAAAAATGTTAATAGATGAAAAAGGCGAGGATGTAGCAATTAAAATATTAAGAGGTATAGCACCAAAATTTTTCACTGGTATGCCAAATATGAAAGAAATTAGAATAAATTTAACAAAAATTAATACTTTTAATGATTTATATCAAACATTAAAAGAAATAAATAATGTATAATATTTAACGAACAAAAGGAGTTATTGTATGGCAATCTTAAATGATCAAGAAATTGTTAGAAGAGAAAAATTAGAAAAGTTAAGAGATTTAGGAGTTGATCCATTTGGTTCTAGATTTGATAGAACTGATTCAACTCAAACTTGTAGAGAAAAAACACTTAATAAAACAAACGAAGACTTAGATACAAACCATATTTATGTAAAAGTTGCTGGTAGAGTAATGTCAATTAGAAGAATGGGTAAAGCTTCATTTTTAAATATTCAAGATAAGTTTGGAAGAATTCAAGCTTACATGGGACTTGATATTGTCGGAGAAAAATCTTATGAAGTTTTTAAATTAACTGATATTGGTGATATTGTTGGTCTATATGGTAGATTAATGTTTACTAGAACTGGCGAACTTACAATTAGAGTTGAAGAATATACATTTTTAACAAAGTCATTAAAAGTTTTACCTGAAAAATTTCATGGTTTAACAGATGTCGAAGAAAGATATAGAAAGAGATATTTAGATTTAATAATGAATGAAGAATCTAAAAGAATTGCTCTTTTAAGACCACAAATTATTCGTGAAATGCAGAGATATTTTGATTCTCATGGATTTGTTGAAGTTGAAACAAGCACTCTTCAACCAATTTTAGGTGGTGCTAATGCTAAACCATTTATTACTCACCACAACGCTTTAAATAAAGATTTTTATTTAAGAATTGCGACTGAATTACCTTTAAAAAGATTACTTGTTGGTGGATTAGAAAAGGTATATGAATTTGGAAGACTTTTTAGAAATGAAGGTATTGATACAAAACATAATCCTGAATTTACAACAGTTGAATTGTATGAATCATTTGGTGATTTACAATCAATGAGAAATCTTGTTGAAGGTGTCTTGAAAGATGTTGCTAGCAATGTTTTAAAGACACAAACAATTACATATGGAGAAAATACCATTGATCTAAGCAAAGAATTTAGATGGGTTTCCATGGTTGAATTAGTAAAAGAAAAGACAGGAATTGATTTTTCATCCGATATTTCTTATGAAGAGGCCGTTGAACTTGCTAAGAAAAATAAAATTAAAGTTGAACCTCATATGACTGGAGTTGGTCATATATTAAATGCTTTCTTTGAAGAATTCTGTGAAAAAGATTTAATTCAACCAACATTTGTATACGGACACCCTATTGAAATTTCACCTCTTACCAAAAAGGGAAAAGATCCTCGTTTTGTTGAAAGATTTGAGTTATATATTGCAGGATTTGAAATTTGCAATGCATATAGCGAATTAAACAATCCAATTGACCAAAGACAAAGATTTGAAGATCAATTAAAAGCTAAAGAATTAGGCGATGAAGAGGCAAACGAGATGGATGAAGACTTTATTGAAGCTTTAGAATACGGTATGCCTCCAGCTGGTGGTGTTGGTATCGGAATTGACAGATTAGCAATGATTTTATTGAATCAACAATCTGTAAGAGAAGTAATTCTCTTCCCAACAATGAAAGATCGTTAAAATTTTTGGAAAAATAGTAAAATTACCTCCGACTTATATATTAAGGAGGTAATTTTTTTATTCTTCGTTTTGACATATATTATATAATTACTATATAATATTAAATGCGTTTATTAAAAACGTCCTGGTATCATGAAAAATTGATACTCTTAGTCCAAAGGAGGTAGAATATGAAAAAATATGAATTACTTTATATTTTGAGACCTGATTTAGACGATGAAAGCAGAAACAAAGCCATTGAAGTATTACATGGTATTATTACTTCTAATGGTGGAAAAATCACTAAAGTTGATCAATGGGGATTAAAGACTCTTGCTTACCCAATTAAAGATCAAATTAAGGGATTTTATGTCTGCGTTAAATTTGAAGCAGATAATGCTGCTTTAAATGAATTTAATCGTTTAGGTAAGATCAATCAAAATTTATTAAGACATTTAATTGTTGTTGATCACGCAGAATAAAAATTTAGGAGAAAATTATGGTTAATAGAGTTGTATTAGTCGGTCGTTTAGCACAAGATCCTGTACTAAATAAGACAGCATCAAATTATTCAGTAGCTACTTTTACTTTAGCTGTTGATAATAAAAGAAAAAGAGGAGAATCTGGAAATTCAACCGTCTTTATTAGATGTCAAACTTGGAACGCCTTAGCAGAAAATGTTGTTAAATTTACTAAGAAAGGTTCTTTAGTTGGAGTTGATGGAAGATTAATTTCTAATTCTTATACTAAGAAAGATGGTACAAAAGCTACAAGTATTGAAATTGTATGTGATTCTGTCGCTTTTTTAGGTCCAAAAGGACAAACTAATTCAACTGATGAAGGATTATTTGGAGAAGATTCATCAAGCGATAGTAATGTTGAAACAATTGATATTACTGAGGATGATCTTCCATTCAATTGATAAGGAGATTATAAATTATGGCATTTAAGAAAGTAAGACCTAAGAAAAAGGTTTGTTATTTTACTAAAAATAATGTTAAATACATCGATTATAAAGATGTTGAATTATTAAAAAAGTTTATTGGTGCTAGTGGTAGAATTGCTCCTAGAAGATTAACTGGAACAAGCGCTAAGTATCAAAGACAACTTGCTCTTGCTATTAAAAGAGCAAGGTTCATGGCATTATTACCATTTGTTAGTGAATAAAATTAAGCAACTTGAAAAAGTTGCTTTTTTTATAAAATAATTAAGAATTGCAGACTTTTTTAATTTTTATATTAGAATTAATAAGTTAAAATTGGTATAATAATAAAAAAGAATTTTTCTATTAAATGATTATGCTTTTATAAAAAATAAAAGCATAATATAATATATTACATGAAGGAATATTTAAAAAAATCAAAATATTTTGTCTTAGTTGTTAGTGTTCTTGAAATTACAACCGTTTTTTTAATGTTTTTATTTTATTATTTAAATGTTTCTGATTTTCAGTCATATATTTCTGTTGAAGGACTTTTTTATGTATTAATTGCTTTTGTTGCTTTTGATATATTAACTTTCCTTTATTTATTATTTAGATTTTTGAAAATTAGATATAAAAATAACATTTCTACAGAAAGCTTATTTGGAAAAAATGTGCAAAGCGCTATCGAATATGCTGATTTAATGATTGCAGTTGTAAATGATAGCAAGGATGTTATCTGGATAAATGAAAGATTTAATCAATTAGATAAATCAATTTTAGATCAAAAAATAACTGATATTTATCCTGAATTAAAAGGACTTGATGATAGTGAATCTCAACAAAATAAAGTAATTACTGTTGTTATTAAAGATAGAGTTTTCAGCGCAAGATTTATTAAAAATGCAAACGTCTATCTTTTTAAAGATATCACTGATTATACTACATTATTAAATATTTCAAGAGAACAAGCCTTAGTTCTTGGAATAATAATGATTGATAATTACAACGATTTAAAAGAGGACGATGAAAGAGCCAGTGATATCATGGCAAAAGTTCGTATTAAAATCTTGGATTATTTTAAACAAAATGGCGTTCTTTTAAGAAAATACTCGAATGATTCATACTATGCTATATGTAACTATCATTCTTTAAAAAAGATGGAAGATAATAAGTTTGAAATTCTTGATGAGATTAAGGCATTAGGAGATGATGATGCTTTAAATCCAACTTTATCAATTGGATTTGCTCATGATGTTAGCGAAGTTTTTAAATTAAACGAAATGGCAAATAGTGCAATTGATATCGCTATTTCAAGAGGTGGTGACCAAGTTGTTGTTGCTCAATATGGACATGATTTGAAATTTTTTGGTGGTCGTAGTGAATCATTTGAAAAGAACAATAGAGTTAAATTAAGAGTATTATGTGAATCTCTTAAAGCTTTAATTAAAGATTCTAAAAATGTTTATATTATGGGACATAAAGATATGGACCTTGATTCAATTGGAAGTTGCTTAGGTGCTAAAGCTTTGTGTGAAGGATTTGGCGTTCCTTCAAAAATTATTTTTGATCCAAAACTGGCCGATAGAAATACTAGGTACGCAGTAACTACAACATTTACCAGACAAGAATTTAATGAGAAATTTATTTTACCTAAAGACGCTTTAGCAAAATTCACTGCAAAAACATTATTAATTTGTTGTGATTTCCATAAACCTTCTCTTGCAATGAGTGAGGAAGTCTTAAATGTTGCTGATAAAGTAGTTGTAATTGATCATCATAGAAGAAGCGAAGAGTTTATTGAAAATCCAATATTTACTGAAATTGATCCAAGCGCTTCTAGTGCTAGTGAACTTGTTGCTGAACTTATTGGCTATTCTTCAAATAATCCAAAAATTAAAATTCCAGAAGATTATGCAACTATTATGTTAGCTGGTATTTTCTTAGATACTAATTTTTATAAGTCTCCTGTCTGTGGCATTAGAACTTTTGAAGCAAGTATGATTTTAAAAGAAAACGGAGCTGACAATAATAGAGCTGATGAATTTTTAAAAGATGATTATGAAGAACATTTATTAATTTCAAAAATTATTTCTACAATTAAAACACCATATGTTGGAGTTGTTTATTGTTTAGGACCTAATGATGATATTATTGATGGAGATACTCTTAGCAAAGCTGCAAATGAGTGTATTTCTATGAAAGGGATTAATGCGTCATTTATTATTGGTAAAGTTGGAGATAAGAAAATAAAAATTTCTGCAAGAAGTGATGGAATGATTAATGTTCAATTATTAATGGAGAAAATGGGTGGCGGTGGTCACTATAATATGGCTGCGATGGTTTTTGATTCTAGTAGAATTTCAGAAATTGAAAGTTTATTATTAGAAACTTTAAGAGATCATCTAGAAGAGGCTAAAACATTTAAGAAACAAGGTGATTAATATGAAAGTTATTTTATTAAAAGATGTTAAAGGTGTTGGTAAAAAAGACCAAATTATTGAAGTAAAAGATGGTTATGCATCAAATTATTTAATTCCAAATAAAATGGCAGTTAAATATACTGATGCTAGTTTAAATGTTTTAAGTAAGCAAGAAGAAGAAAGAAAACAAAAAGATATAGAATTAAAACAACAAGCAAATAACACTAAAGAGTTATTAAAAAATATTGTCTTAGAATTTAAAGCAAAAGCTGGTAAACAAGGAAAAATGATCGGTAGTGTTACTTTTAAAGAAATATCTTTAAAATTAAAAAATGATTACAACATCGAAATTGATAAAAGAAAATTTATTGATAAAACCCTTGTTAACGCTTTTGGTGTAACAATTTTAAAAATTGATTTATATAAAGGCATTATTGGTGAAGTAAAAGTTCACGTTAGTGAGGAGTAATATGCCAAAGTACGTAGTTAGCAATCAACAAGCTGAAAGATTTTTAATATCTATTGTTATATCTGGTGTTTCAGAATCAAATTTGATTTTATCAGATTTATTAGAAGAAGATTTTTCTAATGATGTTTATAGAGCAATTTTTAAAGCTGCACAAAAACTTTATATTGAAAATAAAGAGATTAGTATATTCTCTCTTAGCAGCAAACTAGAAGATTTAAATTTAATAGATTTAATTGGTGGGTTAGATACTCTTACTGATATTTTAGATGATTATGAGGGTGTTCAAGGTTTTGAGGAACAAATTAAAATATTAAAAAATAAAACTTTAATTCGTAGTTTGTTTTCAAAATTTGATCAATTACAACTAGATTATAAGAATAATAATTATAATTCTGACTACGACTTTTTAAATATTGTTGATAACGATGTTAATAATATTATTAAAGCTAGAAGAATGGAAGGCTTTTTAAACTTTAAAGAAATTGCTAAACAAGTTGAACAAAATATCGTAAACGCTAAAAAGAGTGGTTCAAATTTAGTCGGAACTTCAACCGGTTATAGTCAACTTAATAATATTATTAATGGTTTAGAAAAAGGAGATGTAATTGTCTTAGCTGCAAGGCCAAATGTTGGTAAAACAACTTTTGGTTTAAATATAGCGCTTAATGTTGCTGAAAACACAAAAGGAAGTGTACTTTTATATTCTTTAGAGATGAAAGCGGATAATTTATTAACTAAATTATTAAGTGCAAAAAGCAATGTGCCTCAAAGAAAAATTGTAACTGGAAAAATGAATCAAGAGGAGTCAAATATGGTTGCTGCTTCTTTAGAAGAGCTTAAAAAGTTACCAATTTATGTTTCTGAATCGTCAAATATTACTATAAATGATATTGAAGCTAAATCACAAAAATTTAAAATAGAACATTCAAATTTAAAACTTATAGTTATTGATTATCTTGGATTAATCAATACTGTCGGTAAATTTGAGAGCGAAAGAATTAGAATTGGTCACATATCCCATAGAATACATAATTTAGCAAGAGAATTAGAAGTTCCTATTATATTAATTTGTCAACTTAAGAGATTAGAAAAGGGGAGTAAACCAAAAATTCAAGACTTAAGAGACTCAGGTGATATCGAACAAGATGCTGATAAGGTTATTTTGCTTCACAGAAATGACTATCAAAATTTTGATGATAAGGCAGAAAAAGAAAAAGCAGTAAGTGGTCAAAATATTGATGAAGATGACTCAAATAATGAAGAAGCAGTTGTAACAGAAGTCATAGTTGGAAAAAATAGAAATGGTCCAACTGGTGTTGCTTATTTATTATTCTTTAAAAATTTATCTAGATTTAATAATCCTACAAAAGAAACACTTCAACAATTATTACTTCAAAACGGAAATTTATAAATAAATTATGCGTTATATTGTACTTGGAAGTGGCTCTAAAGGTAATTGTTCACTAATAGAATATAAAAAAGATCATTTTATATGTATAGATGTTGGTTTTTGTTATAAAACTTTTTTGGCTACATTAAATAAATATAGTATTGAATTAGATAATATAGATTATTATTTTATTACTCATAATCATACAGATCATATTAAAATGCTATGCAAAGTACCAAATTCAAAAATATATTCTTATAAAAAAACAATTTCAGATTATTCTTATAACATTCTTCATAAAGGAGTAAATGATTTTATAGATTTTAAAGTTAATGTTATTAGAACTTCTCATGATGCTCCGTTTAGTATTGGTTTTATATTTAATATTGATAAAAAAGAAATTGTATATATTACAGACTCTGGCAAGATAAAAAACCACTATTTTAAACAACTTATTAATAAAGATTATTATATTCTTGAATCAAATTATGATTTAGATATGCTTTATAATTCTTCAAGACCAATATTTTTAAAACAAAGAATTGATAGTGATAAAGGACATCTTTCAAATATTCAAGCTATTGATTATTTAAACAATTTTATTGGGAATAATACAAAACAAATATTTTTTGCACATATTTCTCAAGAATGTAACGATCCGCAAATATTAAATAATCTTTGCAAAAACTCCCTAAATTGTTATGGTAATGTAAAACTAGAAATATTAAAACAAGATGATGGCAGGATTTTTGAATTATGATTTTTATTAAGTTAATTTGTGTTGGTAAGATAAAAGAAGCATATTTAAAAGACGCTATTGAAGAATATAGTAAGAGAATTTCAAAGTTTGCTAAATTAAATATTATTGAAGTTAAAGATGAAAAGCCACCGCAAAACGCAAGTGAAAGTGAATTTGAAATAGTTAAAGATAAAGAATTTAAAGAAATTTTAAAATATATATCTTCAAATGATTATGTAATTTATTTTGATTTAAATGGCAAAGAATATGATTCTCCTAGCTTAGCAAAACATGTTGATGATTTAATATCTCAAGGAAAAAATCTAACCTTTATAATTGGTGGAAGTTATGGTTTTTCTAAAAATTATAATAGTATTAAAAATGAAAAAATTAAACTCAGTAATTTAACTTTCCCACATCAATTAGCTAGAGTTATTGTTTTAGAACAATTATATAGATGTTTTAAAATAAATAATAATGAAAGTTATCATAAATAAAAAAATCTTGTCTCTGACAAGATTTTTTATTATCTATTAATCAATTAATCCAACTTTTTTCATGGCATTTGCCCAGCCATCGCTATCAATATCATCAGTTACAAAGTCTGCAGCATCTTTAACACTTTGATTTGCGTTTCCCATTGCAATGCCAATGCCACAAAATTGTAATACTTCGATGTCGTTATTTCCATCACCAATTGCAAGGGCATTTTCTGGAGTGAGATTTAAGTGTGTAAGTAATGCAAGAACACCTTTAGATTTATCACTATCAGAAGGCATGATATCAACAGCAAATTCATCCCATCTTGCGCTTTTTGCTCCTTTTATATGAGGTAGAAATAAAGATTCATCTAATTCATCGCAAAAACAAATAGCTTGATAAATAACTCTATCATAATGGTCTGGGAAAGATCTTGGTTGTGGGAATCTTGTTCCATATTTTTCGTGAGCAGAAATTACTCTTTCATCAATATAATTAATATGTCCTTCATTTTGTTCAATTAAGGTTAAACCAAATCTTAATCTTTTTGAAAATTTGATTAAAGCGTCAACGACTTCACCTGGAATTGGATATGAGTAAATAATTTGATCATCTAAAATTACATTTGCTCCATTCATTGTTATTAATCCATCGGGTTTAACATAATTTAATACACCTGATTTTCCAATTAAATATCTATTTCTTCCAGAGCAAAGAAATATTTTAATTCCTTTTTCTTGTAAAGCTTTAAAAGCTTTTACAGCAGATTCTGGAACCCTTTTTTGTGTATGAGAATATAAAGTACCATCAATATCGGTTATTACGACTTTAATTTCATCTTTTTTAATTTCTTGAGTATTTGCCATTAAGTTTAGACCTTTCTATAAAAATATTTTATAATATTTCATATGAAAACATATGAAGAATTTTGTAATTTAAAAAGAATTGATAATGATGAAATCCCATACATACAAGGATTTGAATATAAGGGAAATGTATTTTACGTAGAACCAACATTTCATACTCAACTTTTAGGAATGAAACAACATCATCATGATAAGTTTTCTCTTATAATCTCAAATATTTTATCATTAGTAGAGAAAAATAAAAAGGTTGTACTTGTTGGCGATTTTGAAAACCCATATATTGAAATGGATGGATTTGTCTATTTAGAAATTACAGATGTCACTGATCCTTTACTTATTTTTGTAGAAGATAAAAGTAGAGGTAGTGATTACGGAGATTAAAAAAGAGACTTGAGTGAACTAGTCAACAAAAAGTAGACAGTTCAAAAAAAGTCTCAATACCCCATGTCAGTTTTGTACTGATGTGGGGTTTTGTATTTTAAACAATACATCGGTCGTTCATAATTGTAATAATTGATATAATTTTTTATCAAAGATAGAACATCATCGCACTTCTTCAAGTTGAAGTCGATAAATAGTTCATCTTTAATCCAACCGTTTAAAGATTCATCAATTGGATTATCTGT
>JADIMN010000104.1 GCA_017694735.1 Candidatus Alectryobacillus merdavium | reverse complement strand
CAATAGCACCATATACATAAAAATTATATGGTAATGGTAATACATCAATATATGCATATGATCCAATACTATTGTTTGAAACAAACATTGAAGCATTTAAACTAACAAAGATAATTCCTAAAAGTATAAATAAAGATGTAATTGACAGATAAATAATTGCGCCAATATTACTAAATTCTTTCATTTTGCTTCGTTTTATATGAAATATATATTGAATAAAGGCAATACCATATATAAAACTGCTTCCTAAAATTGCAATTACATTTTGATAATCATAAACAACAAATGAAATTAAAAAATTAACAAAACCATAGAAAAGAATACTTACAAGTAATGCAATTATAATTTCATAATAATTAACAAAATAATTATTTTTTGTATCAAAATTTTTATAAAGATCTTGATTATTATTCATATTTTTTATCCTTTACTATATTAATATTATCTAAAGATAAATGAGGATTATTTAAGTCTAAGTTAGCCTCTTTATAGCCAAGAATATTATCATCATGATATATTTGGTTTGTTGATTTAACACCATATGATAATATTACACTTTCATTTCTCTCTGAAGATTTAATAAATTCAATTGAAGAATAATTTAAATGATCGTGACCAACAAAAATTCCTCTTACATTGCAATCATACAATACATCATAAGGCTTAAACTCATCAGTATATCCAACACCAGTATCCTCGTTATTTTCACCAATATAATCAACTACTCTTGGATATGAAGTAGAATTTTCATCTTTTATATCATTTGCAGTCTGAAATTCAAATAATGGTATATGGAAAAATGCTAGTCCACAATAATCTTTATCATTTGTATTTTCATGAATGTTGTTAATATGATCTAATTGATCTTGATGAATGACATCATAATCATAATCAGCAACATTTGCATGATAAGTATTAGAATCAATTATATAAAATCTATAAAGTAAATCATTTTCATTATCTTCATCATATAAATCAATACAAAAATTAGTATTTCCAGTTAAATCATCATCTTTATAATCAATAAATAAACATGATGAAGATGCTTTCTTTGAGTCTTCTAATAAAGCATTATTTATAAAATAATAATCATAATTTCCTTGTAAATCGTGATTTCCATAAGTATATGTATAATAAACTCTTCTATTTAATTCTTTTTCTAAATCATCAATTGTTTCATTTAAAAAACCAATAAAATCATAGACAAGTTCTCTAGTTGCATAAATAAATGAATCTCCAGTTAATACAATCAAATTAGGTTTACTTTCAAAAATGTTTTCTCTTAAAAATTGATATTGTTTTTGAATATCACCATTAATTCCTAAATGCAAATCTGATAATTGCATAATTTTAAAAGGCTCATTTTTTGAAACGTTTAATTTAATAATATAATCATCATAATTATAAGTTTTACTCTCACCGCATCCACTTGGTAAAATTAAAGAAAAGCTTGTTAATAAAATTAATGATAAATTTTTAATTATCTTTATCATGCACTTTTACCTCAATATATTTAAATAAAGCATTAAATGTAATACTTCCAAGAGAATTTCCAACAAGAACTAATAAGAAATTACAAAGAGCTTGCCAAGAAAATTCCATAGCAAAACCAACAAAAAATACATTTGCAATGCAGTGTTCAAAACCTGAAAAGACAAATAAGAAGATAGGAATTATAATTCCTAAAAACTTAAATAAAGTTGTATTTGATTTTTTAAATATATATGTTGCAATAAAAACACAAACGCCACATAAATAACCTTTAATCAGTAATTCTAAACTAAGCATATTATTGCCTAAAAAATTATTTTTTTGGGCAACAATTGTATCTAAATAGTTCATAACATCACTATTATTCTTAAAAATAACATAAGATATACAACCCATTGCAAATGCAACAAGACAATTTGAAACAATACAAATAATAAGTTTTTTAAATTTATCTTCTTCTTTATCTATTACATATCCTATTTTTCCAGTATATAAAAGTAAAGAGAAAATACAAATAAAAAATAGTCCAACAGTAAAAGTAAGTGCTCCAATAAATTTAGCTAAACCAGAATCAATTTTAATGTATGCATTACACAAAATATATGCAAGTCCACCAAAAGAGATAAAAAAACCTGCAAGGCCACCACTTACAAAATATTTTAACAATTTATTTATTTTTTCTTTCATAAATATTCACACTTTCATTAAAAAGAAACAATAATGCCTTTTTCTAGTGAGTAAAAAGCTGTTAAACCTCTATTTTCGACAATTCTTACATCTTTAAAAGAATAATTTTTCTCAATTAATGATTTTAAAAATAAAGAATCCTCAAGATTTTTAGTATGACAAATATAGCAAATCTTATTTTTTGTTTCTTTACATAAAGTTCCAATGTTAAAAACTAATCGTTTTAAAACACCTTTAAAAGTTCTAATTTTTTCTTGTACTTTTATTTCACCATTATCTGCAATACATAAAGGTTTTATTGCAAGACTTGTTGCAATAATTGCAACAAATCTAGACATTCTTCCATTTTTAACTAAATTATCATATTTTGACAAAACAAATAATAAATTAATGCTTTTTTGATATTCATCAATTTTAGTTTTTATTTCTTCAAAAGAATAATTTTCTTTAATTAATCTATATACTTCATCAACTAATAAAATCATGCTGCCAGCTGTAGCTTTTGAATCAATTACATATACATTTTTACCCTCGTTTTGAGCTTGTTGGCCAGCATTTATTGCACTATTATAACAACCACTTAATTTTGAAGAAATGGTTATAATAAAAATATTATCGTATCCTTCAAATGTTTTTAAAAAATCATATGGTGAAGGACAAGCAGATGTAGATTTTTTCTTACTTTTATGCATTGAAGTAAGCATTTTATCAACATCTATATTATCATTATCAACAAATATTTCATCATCAACTCTAATTGTTAATGGAACAACCTCAAAACCAATATCTTGGTCTTTTAAATAGTCATTTTTTAAATTTGATGATGAATCAACAACAATTTTATATGACATATAACAACTCTAAATAAATAGCTTATTTATTTTTCCATTTATAATCTTTCCAAGCTCCATTATTTAATCTATGAGTTTCTTCGACTAAAAATAACCATAAGATAGTAGATTTTCTATTCTTTGGTATAATCTCATAAAATTCTCCATCATAAAATAATGAAAACTTTGATGTATCCGTAACCATACCAAGGGTTGGAAATTCTTGTGGATCTAAAGAAAAATTAAAATCTTGATCGAATAATTTACCTTTAAAAGTAAATCCAGATTTAGTAATACTAATTTTTCCCTCGCCCTCAATTTCAGAAGTCATTTGATGTTTTAAATATCTATTTTTTGGAATAATTCCTAAATAAACATCATCCTCAAAATAATAGTCATCATGTTTATGGAGGTAATCTTTAATGACTTCTCTTTCTAAATCAAACCATTTAGAAATTGTTTCAGGATAAGATTTTTTATCTTTTTCTTTAAGTGGGATTAAATCGTAGTAATCATCTACTTTAACACCACTTCCACAGTGTTTACAAACAAGGGTATCACCACTTCCCTTCATCTCGAAACTATGTCCACAAATTGGGCAATAGAATAATAATTGATCTAAAAATTTAGCACTTTCACCATGCATATTATATTTAATATGCATTTTCTTATTCCATTCAAAATCATCATGATATAGTTTTTCATTTAAAATATCTTCGATTTCTTCAGGACTTAATTTTTCTAAATCTTCTTTAGAAAATAGAAGTTTAATTTCGGATTCAACTTTACCTTTTCTTATATCGAGATTATATTTTGTATTTGTTAAATACCCACCTTTTGTTATTACGCAATAAACAGGTACTTTTAAAAACTTAATTAATTTACCGCTTCCTAAAGCTACAGGTTGACTATGTCCAGAAATTGAAGACATTCCCTCTGGATAAATACAAACTCTTCCACCTTTCTTTATAATATTAATCATTTGTTTAACACTATAAACATCGGTAACAAAATTTTTCTTGGAAATAATATTACCCATTTTAAAAATAAACTTTAAATGAGATCTAAAAAACTCATTATAGCCAACAACGAAATTAAATTTATTTGGTAACAAAGCTAATCCACCAAAAATATAGTCTACTCTTGAAGCGTGATTACCAATTAAAAGATATGGTTCTTTTAATTTTCTTGGATCATCAATAATATTACACTTAAAATTTTGTTGTCTATTTAAAATAGGTCTCATTAAATATGTAAGTGGATAATAAAACCAGGAAGGAGGAACTTTTATCTTCCTACCTCTAACTTTTTTAGCGTTATCCATATTATTTTGCCTTACCTTGATTTGCAACAGCTTGCATAGCTGCTTTAATTTTTTCTTGATCTCCTAAATATCTTTTAGAAATAACATGGAAATATTCATCGAATTCATAGACAAGTGGTACTCCGGTAGGAATATTTAATCCAACAATATCTTCATCACTAATATTTTCTAAATATTTAACTAAAGCTCTTAATGAATTGCCATGAGCAGCAATAACAACTCTTTTACCGCTAACAATTGCTGGTTTAATTTCACATTCCCAATAAGGAAGAACTCTAGCTACTGTATCTTTTAAACATTCTGTAAGAGGTAAATCATCAACACTTACTTCTCTATATGTTTCTTGTAAAGCTGGGTTTCTCTTATCATTTTTTTCAAGTGCTGGAGGTTGAACATCATAGCTTCTTCTCCAAATTTTAACTTGTTCTTCTCCATATTTTTCAGCAGTCTCAGCTTTATTTAAGCCTTGTAAAGCACCATAATGTCTTTCATTTAATCTCCATGTTTTATGAACTGGAATAAATTCTTCACCCATTTCATTTAAAACAAGATTTAAAGTATGAATTGCTCTTCTTAAAAATGAAGTATATGCAACATCAAAGTGGAATCCTTCTTCTTTTAGTAATTTTCCACCTAATTTTGCTTCTTCAACACCTTTTTCACTTAATTCTACATCTGTCCATCCAGTGAATAAATTTAATTTATTCCATTCACTTTCGCCGTGTCTAATTAAAACTAATTGATATTTTTTCATAAACTTCTCCTTTTAACACACAAGTATTTTAACACTATTTGTTAAAGTTAAAAATATATATTT
>JADIMN010000103.1 GCA_017694735.1 Candidatus Alectryobacillus merdavium | reverse complement strand
TATTTATTCCAACTAAATTATCATCATGATAAATAAATACAACATCTTCATCCATCTTTTCTTTTCTGTTTGGAATAATTTCTTCATCTAAAATAATAAGTAAGATATCTCCGATTAATTTTAAGTTATAAAAAAGTGAATAGTTCATAATTCCTCCGTTGTTTCAGCAATTAAGCGATTTATTTTGATGTTTTTACTTATAAAATTTAATTGATAATTTGTGTAAGCATCAAATTCATCGTTCTGCTTATAATCATAATCGATTTTAGACAAAAACCAACTATTTTCGTTTAATTTTTCTATTGTGTAATTAAACAAATCTAAATTATCAGTTTTAAAAATTAATTTCCCATCCTTATTTAATAAATTTTTATAAATATTTAAAAATTTAGGGCTAGTAAGTCTTCTTTTTTCATGTCTTTTCTTTGGCCATGGATCTGGATGATTTAAGAAAATATTATTAAATTTCTTTGGTAACTTATCATATAATTTTTCAAAATCACCACAAATTAAATAAATATTATTTATTTCGCTTTTTAAAATTTCCTTTAAACAAATTCCTGCGACCGTTGTAACTTTTTCAATAATTAAAAAGTTTTGTTCAGGAAATTTTTTACACATGGAAATAGCAAACATACCTTTTCCACAACCAATTTCTAAATTAAGATTTGGAAGAGTTAAAAAAGATTGAAGAGAATCACTTAAATCATCTTCAAAACAGGCTATTTGACTATTTTCTTTTATTAAAGGCTCTGCCCACTTTTTAAATTTTGGTCTCATTTTTTCAATTTTCCAAGTTTATAAATTGCATGTGCATATATTGAAATAGAATTATAAAAATCATCTAAATCAATTTTTTCATTTGGAGAGTGAATATTATCTTCTCTTCCAGGGAAGTGTGATCCAAATGCAATAGTATTTTTAGCCTCCTTTGCATACGTTCCACCACCAATTGTCATAGGTTTAGATTCATAATCTCCAGTTTCTTTTTGATATACATCAAGCAAGGTTTTAACCATTTCACAATTAGGATCAAAATATAAATAATGACTTGCTCTTTCTGTATATAGTTTTAATGGAGATATTTCTTTAATTTTATCAATTACTTTATCAACATCAACAATTTCAGGATATCTAAAGTTGACAACCATTTCGAATACACCATCTTTATATGAAATTAAACCAACATTATATGTTGTGACTCCCATATTTTCACTGTAATAATATTGATTTAAATTTTTACCATTATAATCTTTGTATTGATTAGCTAATTCTTTTAATACATCAATTTCATAGAAATCTCCTAAACATTCAAGCATAATAATTCCACTATTTACACCAAGTTCAGGGGTGCTTCCATGAGCTGATTTTCCATTAAAGACAATTTTATTTTCTTCTAATGAAAAATTAACATTTTTATTTTTTAAATATTCAATAAATTTTGTACTATCTTTTAACTCTACAACAGCTCTGTCTATAACACAGTTTGAAGCAACTCCAGCTTCAATAGAAATAATATCTTTTAAATCTATTTTATCTTTTAATGAGTAATTAGTGATTCCTTTTTCTCCATAAATTAAAGGAAAATCTGCATCCGGAGTGAATCCAAAATCTACATCTGGTTTTTTTAATGTTTCAAAATAATAACTTAAACATGAAGAACCTCTTTCTTCATCACCACCAGAAACTAATCTAACTTTATAATCATCAATTAAATTATTTTCCTTTAGTAAAACTAAAGCAAAGAAAGCTGCCATTAAAGGACCTTTATCATCGCTTGTTCCTCTAGCATATAATTTATTATCTCTAATATCTGGAGAAAATGGATCACTATCCCATTTTCCAGTTGCTGGTACAACATCACTATGTGCAAAAATGCCGATGTCATTTCCCTTATCTCCAAAGACAATCTCTATCACTCTATTATTATAAACATTAGCTTTAAAACCATATTTTTGAGCCAAATCTTTTAAAAAATTTAAAGCCTTACTTACACCTAAACCATAAGGATTCTCTTCATCTACGGTATTTTCATCATATACAGAATTAATTTTTAAAAATTCCATTAAATTATTTAAAGCTTCAGAATAATAATTTTTAGCTAACTTTTTAAAATCTATCATATAAAATAAAACTCCTTAATTTTTTGCTTGTTTAATTGATAAACCAATTCGCTTTTTATCAATATCAACAGAAATAACTTTAACTTTAACAACTTGATTCACACTCAATACTTGAGTTAAATCTTTTACATATTTATCACTTACTTCAGAGATATGAACTAACCCATCTTGGTGAACATTAATATCTATAAATGCGCCAAAATCAGTTATATTGTGAACAACACCATTAAGCACCATTCCAACTTTTAAATCTTTTATATCTTTGACTTTATTATCAAGTTCAACTATTTCAGCATCATCTCTAACATCATGACCAGGTCTTGTTAATTCATCAATAATATCTAATTGAGTTTGAGTAATATCTTTTATTTTACTAGTAAAAAATCCTTTACCATTTAAACTTTTGATTTTTTCTTGAACTAATGGATTTTTAATATCTTCAACGCTATAACCAACTAAATTTAATAATTGCTTAGCAATCTCATAACTTTCTGGATGAACTGCAGTCATATCAAGTAAGTTATCACCATCATAAACTCTTAAAAATCCAGCACATTGTTCAAAAGCTTTTGGACCCATTTTTTTAACTTTCTTTAATTCTTCTCTATTTTTAAATGCACCGTTTTTTACTCTATATTCAATAATATTTGTTGCAAGAGTTTCATTTATTCCAGAAACATATTGAAGCAGAGAAGCAGAAGCACTATTTAAATCAACGCCTACGTTGTTAACGCATTCTTCGACAACTGCTTTCAAACAAAAATCTAACTTTTTTTGATCCATATCGTGTTGATATTGACCAACACCAATATTTTTAGGATCTATTTTTACCATTTCAGCTAATGGATCTTGTAATCTTCTAGCAAGGGAGATTGCACTACGTTTTTCAACTGTTAAATTTGGAAATTCTTTTTGTCCTAAATCACTTGCAGAATAAATTGAAGCACCTGATTCATTAACGATGGAAAGCTTTACATCGAGTTTGTTGTCAGAAATCATTTTTGAAATTATTGCTTCGCTTTCTCTAGAAGCTGTACCATTGCCTAAAGCAATATAATCAACTTTGTATTTCTTAATATAATTGGACAATTTAGCTACAGCTTCATCAACTTTTTCTTGAGATGCAGAAGTAATATTTAAAACATCAACCATTAACAAATCACCATTTTGATTGACTACAGCAATTTTACAACCGGTTCTAAATCCAGGATCAAATCCTAAAACAATTTTATTTTTTAATGCAGGATACATTAATAGCTGCTTTAAATTTTTTTCAAAAACAATAATTGAAGAATCTTCTGCTTTTGTAAACAAGTCACTTCTAATTTCATTTTCTATTGAAGGAAGAGTTAATCTTTTTAACGAATCTATGATTGCATCTTTATAAATATCTTCATATAAACCCTTAAAAATTAATTTATTTTCTAATGAAGATTGAATGTACTCGAAATCATACTCAAAGTTAACTTTTAAACAACCAAGATTTTCTCCTCTATTTAAAGCTAAGATTCTAAAATTTGGTATTTTAAAAATTTCTTCTTTAAAGTCAGCATACATTTTGAAAGTATCTTTTTCATCTTTCTTGTCTTCTTTTGAACAAATTTGTCCTTTTTTATAAATGAAATTTTTTATAAATTTTCTAATATCAGGATTATCAGAAATAAATTCAGCAATAATATCTTTTGCACCTTGTATTGCAACAGCTTCGTTCTTAACGCCTTTTTCTTCGTTTATAAAACTTTTAACAAATGTATCAAAATCACTTTTATATTCTTGATTGATAATTACATCTGCTAGAGGCTGCAAACCCATTTCTTTAGCTTTGCTGGCTCTTGTTTTCTTTTTAGGTTTATAAGGACGATAAATATCTTCTAATTCACTTAATTTTCGGCATTGATCAATTTGTTGCTTTAATTCATCGGTTAAAACACCTTGTGCTTGTAAACTATCAAGTATTGTTTTAGCTCTATCATCTAAATTTAAATAATATTGATACTTTTTATTAAGTTCTCTTAAATCTTCATCAGTTAGATTATGAGTTACTTCTTTTCTATATCTAGAAATAAAAGCAAGTGTGTCGCCTTCATTAATTAATTTAATAGCATTTTCAACACTATCTAAACTTAAATCTAATTCTTCACTTATTACTTTTGCTATATCCATATTACTTCACCACTATATTTACAATCTTATTAGGAATATAAATTATTTTAACAATATTTTTTCCTTCAATTTGCTTTTTAACACTTTCAATTTGTAAAGCTTTTTCTTTAACTGAGGCTTCATCCTCATTAATACCAATTTCAATAGTTCCTCTTAATTTTCCAAGAACTTGAACAGCAATAGTTTTTGTTTGTAATTTTAGAGCTTCTTCATTATAAGTAGGCCACTTTTCATATGTTATTAAATCAGTATTCCCAAAACTATTCCAAATTTCTTCACCAACAAAAGGGCAAATACAAGAGAACATTTTTACAAAATCCTTTAAATATTCAACATAGATTTCATCTTGTTTATATACTTCATTAATAAAGATCATCATTTGAGAAATAGCGGTATTAAATTGTAAATTCTCAAAATCACTAGTAACTTTTTTAACTGTAAAATTATAAATATAGTCCAATTTATGATTATTATTACTACTAATTTTTTTAGACATCTCTTTATCAAAGAAAATTCTATAAACTCTATCAATAAATCTATGAGCGCCATCTAACCCACTATTTGACCAAGGAAGACTTGCTTCAAGTGGGCCCATAAACATTTCATAAAGTCTTAAAGTATCAGCACCATAATCATTAACTATATCATCTGGATTAATAACATTACCTCTTGACTTGGACATCTTTTCACCGTTTTCGCCCAAAATTATTCCTTGATGGAACAATTTTTTGAATGGTTCTTTACATGAAACAATACCTTTATCATATAAAAACTTATGCCAAAATCTTGCATATAAAAGGTGAAGAACAGCATGTTCTGCTCCACCTATATATAAGTCAACTGGTAACCAATGATCTATTAATTTTTTATCAGCTATTTCATTATCATTGTTTGGATCTAAATATCTAATATAATACCAACAAGAACCAGCCCATTGAGGCATTGTATTTGTTTCTCTTCTACCTGGAACTCCATTTATTGTTACATTTAACCAATCTTTAGCATGAACTAATGGACTTTCTCCCGTTCCAGATGGTTTATACTCATCTAATTTAGGTAATTCTAAAGGTAATTCATCCTTACTTAAACAATATGTATTTCCATTTTCTAAAAATACAATTGGAATTGGTTCTCCCCAATATCTTTGTCTTGAAAACAACCAATCTCTTAATTTATAGTTAACTTTATAATTTCCTTTATTAATAGAAATTAATTTTTCAATGACTGCTTTTTTAGCATCTTCATTATGTAAACCATTAATGAAATCGCTATTTATATGGACTCCATCACCTGTAAAAGCACAAGTAGAAATATCACTTTCAATTACTTTATCAAACTCAATATTATTTTTCTTAGCAAATTCATAATCTCTATCATCATGGGCTGGAACTGCCATTACAGCGCCGCTACCGTATGAAAGTAATACATAATCGGCAATATAAATTGGAACCTTTTTATTATTAATTGGATTTATTGCATATGCTCCAATAAATACACCTGTTTTATCTTTATTAAGAGAACTTCTTTCTAGGTCGGATTTATTTTTTATACTATCTTTATAAGCATCTATACTATCTTTATATTTAGGATCAAGAATTTTATCAACTAATGGATGTTCTGGAGCAAGGCAAACATAAGCACAACCAAATAATGTATCAGCTCTAGTTGTAAAAACCTTAAATGTTTCATTGCTGCCACATACACTAAAAATAATTTCAGCCCCAACACTTCTTCCAATCCAGTTTTTTTGCATTTCAATCGTTGATTTTGGCCAGTCTAGTGCATCTAAGTCTTCTAATAATTTATCTGCATACTCAGTAATTTTTAAAACCCATTGCTTCATTGGTTTTTTAATTACTGGAAATCCGCCTCTTTCACTTTTTCCATCTATAACTTCTTCATTTGCTAAAACCGTACCTAATTCAGGACAAAAATTAACATCTCTAAGCTCGTCGTAAGCAAGGCCGTCGTTATATAATAAAGTAAAAATATATTGAGTCCATTTATAGTATTTTGGATCGCATGTTTTTGTTTCTTTACTCCAATCATATGAAAAACCAAGCATATTTATTTGTCTTTTAAAGTTTTCAATATTTTTATCTGTAAAGATCAATGGATTTTGATTCATTTTAATTGCATATTGCTCAGCTGGTAATCCAAAAGCATCCCATCCCATTGCTGTCTCTTATACACATCTGACGCTGCCGACGATACG
>JADIMN010000102.1 GCA_017694735.1 Candidatus Alectryobacillus merdavium | reverse complement strand
CGTCTTTTAAACATTTAATTTCAGTTTTAATTGTCCCTGTTGGGTAAACTATTCTAAAAGCCTTTATTCTCTGGTTAACTTCTGCATAATCATTACTTGTTACTTCTCCAGTTTTTTTATTTTTTCTGGATAAGCTTATTGTCTTAATTGTCTCGTTTGCTTTTTGTATGTCTTCAAATGTTATTTTATTTTCTTCCATTTTCTAGTCTCCCTTCAATGTGTACCTTGCATAAATACAAGTTTCACCAAATCTATTTTTACGTGATTCGTAGTTCGTTTCTAAGTTATAACCCTGGTTTCTAAGTTCAAATATTCTTGCACTTAGTCTGGTTACACCAAGGTCTTTAAAAGCGTCAAGAGTTGTTATACTTCCAAATTTCTTGATGTATTCTAGAACTCTCTCTGCTTGAGTTTTTTTCCCCATAGTTCAGCCTCTTTCTTTCTTTTTAATCTCAATACTCTATCTAGTTGTTGATTAGTCAAATTGATTTTTAAATGACAGTGTAAGTAAATAATTTTCTTCAAATTTGGTTCGGTTTCTAATAGCTCCTTAAACTTTATTGACCGCATTTAATACCGCCTCCAACTTTTTTACATCATCTTCACTTGCTTTTATTGGTTTGACTTCTTTGTAAGTTTCAGGCATAGATTCTCTAACATTCTTATGTTTATCTTCTAATTCGCACTCTCTTAAAGTTTTAAAACCTTTGTCATGCCACGAATTTATAATCTTTTCAGTGTACGACAAAGCTCTAGCACCATTCTTGATAGTTTTATCAAGTGCATAGTTTATGATGTCATCAGTGAACCATTCTCGCCAGTTTAAAATCAATTCACATTCAACAGGCGATAACACTCTGCCAAACTGTTTTTCACAGTAGGAGATACTATCTACTACTGTTACTTTATCCTTTTCCTTATCATTATCCTTATCCTTTTCCTTTTCCTTATCCTTCTCCTTATCCTTTTCCTTATCGGGTTTTGTTAGGTTATTAGGTTTTGAATAGGTTTCTGAATTAGGTTTTTTAGGTTTTTCGTTTTTGGGTCTTCCGCCTTTTTTACCGTTTATTTTCGACGTTTCCGAACGTTTATCATAACTTTCTCTATCTCTAATTAGGTTTCTCTTAATAAAGCCAAAAGCCATATTTGCTAAAGGTGTTAAATTTTCGTCCTCAAAACCTAATTTTTCAAATTTAAACATTGCTCTAACCAATTTACCTAATTCTTCATCAGATAAATCTTTGAGTTGTTCTTCATATTCGTAATACATTAAGAAAGCCTTTTTATTTTCCATTCGTACACCCCTGTTTCTGATTTGATTTACTAATTTCTTAGTGTTATAATTAAGTTGATTTAATTATTTAAATCAATTACTATTTGACCGTATGAGGCGTCCATCTCAACGGTCTTTTTTTCGTCTAAAGCACTCAAATAGGCAGTACCTAACACCATCACAATCAACAAAATAAACGCCCAATATGTAGCGAACCACCTTACAACTTTGTCCATATTAATTGCCCCTTTCTAAACTTGCTAACTTTTTTAAATAATTGATGTCAATTTTGAAATAATCAATCAC
This sequence comes from Candidatus Alectryobacillus merdavium, assembly GCA_017694735.1. GTDB lineage: Bacteria > Bacillota_I > Bacilli_A > RFN20 > CAG-826 > Alectryobacillus > Alectryobacillus merdavium. The sequence goes on along the minus strand of JADIMN010000102.1, from coordinate 3,244 downwards.
ATATTTCATTGGAACGATAGCATTTCTTGGTAAATTGTAGCCATCTTCTTTTATCTTCTGTTCGATTTCTTTACGAATATCAACAGCCTTATTCAAACCAACACCACCAATAATCATTATCGTTTTATTGTCAGCCCATTGGCTAGTCATTGCTTCTAACTGTTCACTAGCAGAATAGTATTTTCTTTTTGCCATCTAGTCACCCTCTTTCATTATTTACTTTTCTTCGTTCTGCGAATTTGCATAAAGATTGTTAAAAAAAATTGAAAAATCAACGCCATAAGCATTTAAAATTTTTTCTAAATTATCCACTTGTTGAGATACAATTCCGTTTTCGTATCTTGATATGGTATCTTTATTTACGCCTGATTTTTTGGCAACAAATTCAAGAGAAAAATTACGTTCTGCTCTTATTCCTCTGAGTTTATCAGCAACAAGTTTTCTTGCAATTTTTTCCATTTTCTACCTCCTAACTTGTCTATATTTTATCATGCGTATTTGCAGAAGTCAATACTATTTATGCAAATTTGCATAATTTTTGTTGTTTTTTTATTTTTTTTAGTTTATAATAAATTAATAGAAAGGAGGCAATATGGCAAATTATTTCGCTTCTAATCTTAAAAAGATAAGAGAACAAAGAGGACTGTCACAGAACAAACTAGGAACTTTAGCAGGAGTAAACCAAACCACTATTGCTAGGTGGGAAAACAAGGAAATAGCTCCATCAATTGATAATGTTGAAGATTTAGCTAATGCACTAAATATACCTTTACCCGATTTACTGGGAAAAGATTTAAGATTCGACAATGCGACATATATGAAACCAATTGTAGATGATGACAACATGGTTCAAATACCTGTTTTAGGAATTATAAAAGCTGGTATACCGATAGAAGCTCAACAAGACATACTTGAATATATAGAAATACCAAAGACGTGGCTACGTGGTGGCAAGCAATTTTACGGGCTTAAAATAAGTGGCGATAGTATGTTTCCAAAATATCAGGAAAATGATATTGTGGTCTTTGAAGATTCAAGAACTTATGATCCAGATTTAGCTAACAATAAAGACTGTGCAGTCATGGTAAATGGTGATGACGCAACATTTAAAAAAGTGTTATTAAACGACAATGGAATTACTTTAGTTCCTTATAATACAGGAGCATACAATATAAAAATGTATACAAATGAAGATATAGAAAAAAAGCCTATAAGAATTATAGGCATCGCAAGAGAGAAAAGGACAAGGGTGTAATATGGGCAAAAAAAATACAATAGCTTTTATTGTTATAAATATAATTGAATTTATAGTTTTTATTATAAATCTTATAGCAATAATATTTTATTTTAATAATAAGACTACAGATTTATTTACATTATGTGGAATTATAAATATAATTGATATTCTTTTTCTTTCTCAAGGCAAAGGGCTACCTTTTGCAATTGCTCTATCAATAGGTTCATCAATCGTTTTCAAAAACTTATGGTTAGGAATTTGTTTTGGAACAATATTAGAAAGCCTATTTACATTTATATTTGGAATGATTTTTTATATATTTGCCTTTATAGCCTCAAAAAAATCAGAAAACAACATTGAAGGGGCAAATATTAATATACCACAAGAACCGCACATATGTGTTTCCATACCAAGCAATGAAAAACATATAAACCCATATAAAGTGTACAGTGAGGAAGACATCGAACAAGAGGAAAAAATTGAAAAAGAAAGATTCGAAAAAGTAAGAGAAGAAAGATATCAAGAATATTTAAAAAGGGAAGAAGAAAAACAGAAAAAAATATTACAAGAAGAGCAAAGAAGAAAAGAAAAAAAGGAAGAATATGATAAACATGATGTTCCTCCTGCATTTAGATTTTAAAATAAAAAAAAGATAGTCCCCTACTCGGCTAAAAGTTAGGACTATCAAAAACCTGTGTACACATAAGGAACTACCAATAATGGTAACTCTTTTTATGTACTCTAATTATACTAAATTTTATATAAAATTACAATAATTGGAGGTGTAAATATGCCAGTATATAAATCTAAAGAGCCAACTAAAGATGGGCGTAAATGGTATTTTAAGTGTCAATATAAAGATGCATATGGAGAAATTCATACTAAAAAGTCGAAAAAATTTGAGCTTAAAGGACAAGCTGAAGAAGCAGAAAGAAACTTCCTGATGAAATGCGGTGAAATTACTTACGATAAAATTATTTGGGATGATCTAGTTAAGGAGTTTTTAGAAAACAGTCACAATAAAGATGGAACTTTATATTCTAAGAAAATAAATTTAGAAAAATATGGTAATATCTTCAAAAATAAAGATATTGTCACTATTACTCCCCTACTCGTTGAAAAATGGAAAAAAGAAATAAATAATTACAATTTAGTAACTTCCACAAAGCAAAATATATTTAACTATTTTAAAACGGTTTTAGATTATGCGGTAAAAAATAGATATATTGAATTAAATCCTTTTAGAATAATAAGTAATTTCGAAAAAGACCCAGATAAGATAGAGATTAAGCACGAAGAAGAGTTATATTTAACGCCTGATGAATTCAACAAATTCATTTTAACTATAGATGATGATTTCTGGAAACTATTTTTTTCATTTGCATTTTACATGGGAACTAGAAAAGGTGAACAAATAGCAATTCAATGGAAAGATATTGATTTTAATAATCATACAGTAAAAATATACAAGCAAATAAACATCAAAGGATTAAAAAAAGACAATTTATTTATACCTACCAAAAATAGCGTTATACGCACCATTTCAGTGCCAAATAAGTTGTGGGGTATGATTGTAGGTCAATACAACAAAAGCTCTAAAATAGCCGGATTTAATGATGAATTTTTCGTGTTTGGAGATGACAAATACATTTCTTATACAACCATCGACAGAAAAAAAGATTATTATTTTAAATTATCAGGAGTTAAAAGAATAACTATGCATCAATTTAGGCATAGCCACGCAAGTTTGCTCATAAGTAACAATGTACCATTAAATATAATAGCTAAAAGACTCGGAGACACTCCTGATATTGTTCTTAAAACATATGCACATTTGTTTCCACAAAAAGAAGCTGAGGTTCTTAAAATTTTAAATCAATTTTAGGTACAAATTAGGTACAAAAATTTTAAAATTATAAAATTTTTAATAAAATTTAAAATTAAAAATCGTTGAAAAATAAGAACAATTAAAACCTTAAAAAATATAGTGAAATACATAAATACTTC
>JADIMN010000101.1 GCA_017694735.1 Candidatus Alectryobacillus merdavium | reverse complement strand
CTTTTATAACTAATAACTTAAACTTAATTTAGTTTAATTAACTTTTCCGGTCTTTTCTTTATTATTTCCAACTAATCCATCCCAAGACAAAAGATTTAAAACTTTAAATTTCATAAAATAATCTAGAAGTTCTAAAAAAATTAATTTAAATAATTTAGAAATGATAAATGTAAATAAAGGAATAGAAAAAAATATACCTAGTAAAGAAAACCTTGCAAAACTTACACCATTTATTAAAATATCATTAAAATTCTCAAAAATATATAAAATTTTTGCACCTAATATTTCTACAAGCAATACAAAAATAGATAACAATAATGTTTTAATAAATGAATATTTATTATGTTTAATACCGTAAATTATATAAAATAAGGTCGAAAAATAATTCCAATACCCCACATTAAAGTACTGGAAGAAATTTCTATACCAAATAGATTAATTACTCTATATATAATGTTATAGCGACTTTTTGCAAAGAAAATTTGTTTTTTGCGTTTTATATTACATCACTTAATTTAAACTAATTTTATAAATTTAATTACTTTCCATTCCTTTTTTGTTAATAAAAAAGCTCGTTTTTAAAACGAGCCTTTAAATAAAAATCTATTTTAATTGAAAATTAAGCAATTGTTATACGACTTAATGTATATCTATTTGTTCCACTAGCATTAGCAACAAAAGCATACCTAACTTTCGCCTGTTTTTCTGCAGAGTTATAAGTAGCTGAACTGCTACCAGGTTCAACCTTTAAAACTACTTTCCAAGTAAATCCACCATCAGTTGATTCAAGCAAATATGCAGTAGTGCTACTTGTTTTTCCATGAGTTAAATCTGGAACAATTGTAACAGAATTAACGTTATCAAAGTCACATGTGAATATTAAAGCAGGAGCAGTATCAACTAAAGTTGAATCTGTTTCCTTAACTGTATTAAATAAGTTTTCAGAGCTATAATTAGTGTTCTCAAATGATGAAAGATTAACAAGTTTGTCATTTTTATTGGCTCCTAAAGTTAAATAACCAGCATAACCCGTATTATTAATTAAACCACATGATAAATCGAAAGTGCCTTTCTGTCCTACAAATTCTGGGTCAGTATGATCAAACTCATAACCACTGACAGATCCATACGAAGAATTTGATCCAGATAATCCATTTAAACTTATGTCTAAGCTAGATGGAAGTAAAGAAGGTTCCTCACTTCCTGATACTTCTATAAATTGGTATGTAATTACCGTATTTTTATATTTTTGTGTAAATGTTCCAATTCCGTCAGTTAAATTTAATAAAATTCCATTAACATAAACAGAAATAGCATAACCTTCGTCGACTGTAGTTGTAACAGTTACTGTACTTCCATACTTAATTGTGTATGTTGAACCGCTACCAGAAACTCCAGTTCCAGATAAAGTAACTGAGCCTTTCCCAGTTAATCCTTCTCCACTTGTGTCTGATAAAGTAGCATTATAAGAAAGGGAAGAAGAATCGCTTACGTTACCATAAACAAATCCACTTACATTGAGTTTGCCATTATAATTATATGAAAGAACGATAATATCAATTACCTTACCAATTAAATCAACATCAAAATCTTTATATTGACCATATGTTGATTCCCATGAATAAGTACCTTCACCAATTGTTAAACCAGAAGGTGTTGGTGCTAAACCATAAAGCGAAAATTCTCCGCCTGTAACTGGATCAATAATAGTTCCATTCCCAAAGTTATCGTTAGTAATATCTTTTAAAACAACTCTCAATTTATAAACTTTATTTGCGGTCACAACATTATTAGTGCTAGTTCCCCAAAGTTCAGAATTACTACCTAGTTCGCTTAAAGAAATTTCTTCGGCACTCCCGATGATACTTCCAAGTTCAACATCTACACCATTAATAGTTGCTTTTGGATAATATGAAGCAGGTGAAGTAACAATACCAGTATCATCTTTATAAATATATACAAGTCTTGTCTTTAATTGAGTATCGCTAACACCATTAGTTGCATCAATTGTTTCATATGTTGCTTCAACACGAACATCATCATTTACATTGACTTGTACATTATCAACATCTAATACAAAGTCAGAGAAATCACCTGTATATGGTTCTGTATTATCTTGTAAACAAATTAATCCAGTATATTCAGTATATTTTGGAAGATTACTGTTTGCTGTAACATTTTCTATCTTAATATTAACAACGCCATCACTTTCGCCATTATTATTATTTGCCCAAGCAGCGTAATTAGAAAATCTAAATGCATTGCTAACAGTAGTAGAAGAAGTACCAAATGTAGAATTAGTAATACTTACATTTGAATTTTCTGCAAAATTATAAATTGATAAACCATTATTAGAAGTTTGTTCTATATGTAATCCATCAATTACAACATTTTCAACACTAGCACCACTTTGTGGAAGTTCAACACCATTATAGATATTACCACTGATACTAACATCACTCATTGTAACATCAGTTGACTCGCTAAGTGAGATACCAGTTCTTACATCACTACCACCTTGTTGACTTCCGCCAGCATTATCGCCAACAACTACTTCAACATTTTCTAATGTGACTTCACTATTAGAAATACTTAATAATGATGAATTTTCAGTTTTATTATATGTTTCATCAGTAACAAGTTTAATATTTCTTAAAACAATAGGACCTCCAGTTGCAAGTAATCCATCATTGTCTAAGTTTAATGTAGTGGTAATATTGCCTTCTCCATCAGTTGTACCTTCAATAACCTTAACTTCATCAGTTGGGTTATTTAATACTACTGATAAAGGTTCATCAGAAATAGTAGATGGAATATTAACATGACTCGATTCACTTAAATCAGGATTAATTTCACCACCAACAACTTCTGCTTCAATAACTTTTTCAAAAGCACCTTTGACAACATAACCATTCTCAATCATTTCAACTTTTACTTGGTTATTATCATCAACTGTATGTAATTCGCCATTTAATTCAATTCCAAGAACAATATATCCAGTATCTGGATAAGCAGTAAATGTAATTTCAGTACCAACGACTGCACTACCAACATTTACAGATACATATCCACCATCAGTTGGTAAGAAAGTATTGCTCCAAGCTGTATCACCTTGTGGGCCTTGAGGACCTTGAGGACCGGTTTCTCCTTGAGGGCCAGTTGGACCTGTTTCACCTTGAGGACCAGTTGGACCTTGAGGGCCTTGAGGGCCTGTTTCACCTTGTGGACCTGTAGGACCAGTTTCGCCTTGTGGACCAGTTGGACCTTGTGGGCCCGTTTCGCCTTGTGGACCTGTAGGACCAGTTTCACCTTGAGGGCCAGTAGGACCTTGAGGACCGGTTTCTCCTTGAGGACCTGTTGGACCAGTTTCACCTTGTGTACCTTGAGTTCCTTGAGTACCTTGTGTACCAACTATACTAGGTTGGCTTGTACCACTATCTCCTTCAGTTGGAGAGCATGATGAAAGGGCTAAACCCATTACTAATGCAACGGATAACATTATTAATTTTCTTTTTTTCATATTAAATTTCTCCTTATGCTTATGCCGTTAAAAATATTTTAACCTTATTTGATTTTAAATACAATGTAATATTCTATTACATTCACTAAATTTACAACGTAATAAAAAGTTGTCAATTTTAACGTTTTAGATATTAATATTTCTCATCTTTGAACTTAGTTAATTAATTTAATTCTTTCACATTATAAAAAGCCTGCAAAAGCAGGCTCATTTCACAAATTAAATTAATTTTTAACAAATGTTTTTCCAAAAGGTGCAAGAATAAATCTAGCAAGTTTGAACCATTGTAATCCAAATGGAATTCCAATAATGGTGATACAATAAATAACTCCTAAGAATAAATACATAAGAGCATTAATAAAACCACCTAAAATAGCCCAAATTACATTAAATACAGCCTTTAAAGCATTTCCGCTTGTATTTTCAACATGCTTACCAAATGGCCATAAAACAAATTTGGATACTTTAAATAATTGTAATCCAATTGGAATACCAATAATTGTAATGCAATAAATAATTCCAAAAAGGAACAACATAATTGCAGCGATAAAACCACCAAAAATTACCCAAATGATATTTCCTATTGTTTTCATATTTTATTCTCCTTTTAAAAAATCTTATATTAAAAAGCAATATAACACAAGTTTAATTTAAATTTAAAAACAATTTGTCAAAAAATATCTCTTACAATTTACCAAAAAAATGTTAATTTTATTCGTAACTTTTTAAAGAATTATTCATATCAATCTTCTTTATTTTTCTATAAAGAAGTAAATTCACTAGTAATACTGCAACTATAACAAGTAAAGCACAACACACATAAGAATACCAAGTTACATTAAATACACTTCCAAAATCAATATAATCAAGTAAATAATAAAGTAGTAAAAATCCTAAAGGCATACCAAGTATTAATCCAAAAATAGAAGAAATTAATACTTCTCTAAAAGTATACATACTACATTCAATATTTTTATATCCAAGTACTTTTAAAGTAGCTAATTCTCTTTCTCTTTCACTAATATTCATATTAGTAAGGTTAAATAAAACAAGTAAACACAAAGCAACTGCAAATAAAATAACTATAAAAGCAATAGATTGAATACTACCAATCATGTCGCCATATAAAGGATCACTTTTTAAAGCATTGCTAACATCATTTAAACCAAACCCAGCTAAAACTAAAACGGTACTACCAGCAACGCTAACAATAGTCATAATAAAGTGCAATTTTTGTCTAAATAAATTTCTTAAAGAAGATTTAAATTTAAATTTTAAATGTTTCCAAATAAAAGGAATTCTCTCAAGTAGTATCTTTTTACCAGCCTTTGGAGTTTTAGGTCTTAATAAATCCGCTGGCTGTTCTCTTGTATGTCTTAAAGTTAAACCTAAACAAATCGCCATAACAACACCAAATATTAAGAAACAAGATATACCACCAATTGTAAAATTAAATCTTAATGTTAATGTTGCAGGTAAGAAATACGCAACATTAAAGGCATTATAAATCATATAAGGGAGAATAAATATGCCTAAGACAATTCCAACACTTACGCCTATTACAGCTGCAATTAATCCAAAAGATAAATATTTAAAAATTATCTTACTTCTTGGAATACCTAAAGTCATATAAGTACCAATTATTCCTCTTTCCTCTTCAATTAATCTAGTAATAGTAACCAAAGTAACTAAAGAAGTGATAAGAATAAAGAACACTGGGAATATTAAAGTAATAATATCAACTTTTTCAGTATATTCATTTAAAGAACGATAACTAGAATTCTCATTTAAAGTTAAATAAACATAGTTGCTAGTACTTAACTCTTCTTGTATAACTTCTAAATTATCGTTGACTATATCTAGATATTCTTGACTAAAATAGTCGATATCAGCAGGAATATTGTTAAATTTAACATACATATCAGTATAAGGAATAATTTGAGATAATAAACCTAATACTGAATAATCCAAATAAATAATTGTTGAAATTTCTCTAAAATCTTCAGGATCTGCTTCTGTTAAATCATCTATTTCAACTCCGTCTTTTAAATTATTTGAATATTCCAATTGTTTTGAAATATATAGTGGATTAGATAAAATACCACATACTTCTAAATCTAAAGTAAAAGATAAATCAGATAAATTTACAGGAATTGA